>QBUR01000115.1 GCA_013374385.1 Candidatus Methanocomedens sp.
AGTTGGGAAGTAAAAGAAACCTATGGGAGCAGATGAGGGCTTTATTTTACGCATACATTTCACAAAGCAAAGCACATTGCCACTGGCCAGTATTACCGGGATATCGAGTTCCCTGATAACGGCGGTGGCGGCCAGGTCAAGCCGCCGGCTCTTATCAGTGAGCGTCCCGTCAATATCAATTATTATTGCCTTCACTCTGCCAGTCCTTCCATGGTCACAGAGAACACGGCTTCGCCTTCAGGCAAACACGGTGAATCTACCAGTCTTGCGATACGCTTTTCACCCTTGGATTTGCGGAGATACAACCTGAATGTAGCAGTATGGCCCACGATATGCCCTCCAATGGGTTTGGTGGGGTCACCGAAAAAGGCATCTGGTTTAGACATGACCTGATTTGTCACTACCACCGCAGCATTGTGCAAATCACCGAACCTCAACAGTTCATGCATGTGTTTGTTCAGTTTTTGCTGCCGGTCCGCCAGGGTACCCCGCCCCACATACTCGGCCCTGAAATGGGCTGTAAGAGAATCCACAATCAACAGACGTACAGGTTTACCACAGTCCTTTAACTCCTGTGCCAGCTGGTTCGCCGATTCTGCCAGCAGTATCTGGTGGTTGGAGTTGTAAGCCCGTGCCACATGGATGTTCTTCAAAAACTCTTCCGGGTCATATTCCTCACCGGTACGCTTTGAAGTCCCTGCAACCATCTGGGCAATCCTCTCTGGCCGGAAGGTGTTCTCAGTATCAATCATGATCACTGAACCATCCAATCCACCGTGTTCAGCACCAAGCTGGACATTAACTGCCAGTTGATGGACTATCTGGGTCTTACCGCACCCGAACTCCCCGTAAAATTCAGTGATAGCCTGGGTCTCGACCCCTTTTTTGCCCAACAATTCATCAAAGGCCTCACAACCAGTGGTAATTTTACCCACCAGTTTGCGGCGTTCAAGTACCATGTCGCCGGTTTCGAACCCACCCACATCTGCCGCACTCCTTGCTGCAATAATTATCTTGGACGCGGTTGACTCTCCCACATCAGCATTGAGTGCAAGATCTGCAGGCGACGCCACTGCTATGGCTTCTATGGTAGTAAATCCAGCATCTCTCAATTTTTCCGCCGTGGCCGGGCCCACTCCGGGCAGGTCCTCGATCATTGTAATTTTATCATCCATCTCTAATTTCTCCTGGTGCACGGTTATTTTTTATCTTGGTGCACAGTTAAAAGGTATGACTATTTCTATCAATATAAACCTGGGGTAAGCAGAGTGAAAGTATTCTATGACGATAACAATTCCTCGTATATCCCACCCAGTCTTGATGCTGTCTTTTCAATATCATGACGTGCTTCGGCAGATTTCCGCCCTTCATTACCCAGCCGCTTCCTCAAATCAGTATCACTGACCAGCTGCTCAATGCCTGCCTCAAACTCCTGCTCGGTAGAGCCCATCAGGCAGTCCAGGCCCGGGCTGAGCCATTCCCGAAACACAGGCAAATCTCTAGTGACAATTGGAAGACCGCATGCTGCTGCTTCTACCAGTGCAAGACCTTGAGTCTCCTGTTTTGATGGGAAGAAAAATATATTGATAGTACCTATTCTACCAGCTTTGCCACCAACATGTCCATTTTCAGCCCCATGTCATCTGCCACTGCCTGACACTTGGTCTGCAACAGATAAGCAATGGGCCGATAGCCATACTCAGACATGGTCTCATAATTGGCCATTCCCTTACTGATAATAAGAGATGCATGCTCAAAGGCATCCACAAGTTCAGCCGGGGCTTCATCCAGGCACACACCGATGGCATTGGAGCCCGTGGTCAGCACCCTGTCAACCTGTGCCTCAATACCGTGTATCTCCACATCTTCCAGAGTAGCGTCATTCAATATGGGCGCACCCCGAACCACAAGCGTAACCTTCCCGCCCATGCCCCGTATCTGTTCAATAACCAAGGTATCCAGCAGCACCTCCCCGCTGTTATCGGCAATATATACCACATCATCCAGCAGCGGTATCAACCTTTCAGTATCATCCACATCAAGACCCTGACTGAATAACCGCTTGAATTCAGCTTCAAAATCCTGCTCATTAACATCGAAGCCTTCAACACCGAAATCAAGGGTATTGCCTATTGTAGCAGCCACCACTGCACGGCGGAAACCTTCAGCAGATATGTCATTACCTGCCAGCGACCTTGCAAGCGGCATTAATTCCACTGCCAGTTCCCTGCTAAACACCTTCTTTTCCAGATACGGGTCCCGGTCGCCCATCGCCCTGTAAGCGCTGCGGTGAACTGCTGTGGATATCCTGGAGGCAGGCTCGCCCAACCTGTATGTCCGGTGCAATGCATCCAGCCCCGCCACAACTGCTGCATTGACAGTTTCGGTATCATCGGTCAACAGCAGTGCCTGGTAATGCACCCTTGAGAGGAGGCAGTGTGCACATCTGGGGTCTATCTTCAAATGTGGTCACCTTTAGCAATATTAATATCTGTGGGGGGACAATACTCAATCGGTGATAAATATGTCGGAGCAAGAACCTAAAGATAGCAGTGAGTGGGAAGCCTTTGCAGATACTAAATATAAAGATATCAAAGAGGCTATTAAGAATATTGAAAATAAGGGTTCCTCCCAGTCAATTGAGCAGAATGTAAGGGATGCTGCAAAGGGTTTTGGTGACATGCTGATGTCGCTGGGTGCCCTCGCGTATGGGGTTAGCAGTGAAGTGGCCCAGAAGGCATCACCTGACAAGGCTGCCGAATTCCAGAAAGATATGAGTGAAAAGGCCAATGCCACCCGGAATGTTATTGCAGATGAACTGGATAAGGTTTCCAATCACTTGCGGGCTGAAGAGGCAGGGGCTGGGGAGAAGGAGAGCGAACCACGGCCTGCTGATGAGCCAACCGATACTACCTGAGGGGAAGAGGGGAGTGTTTTTCGGTTGACTTTGCTCTGATATTTAGGATGTGTCAACTACATCAATATCCTTTTCATTGTTTTTTCGAACTCTTTGATCGAATCAAGGTCATTTTGAAGAATGCCATAAACCTCATCCATATTCAGTTTCCAGTATATGTGCACAAGTACATTTCTGAATCCGGCCAGATCAGACATGGATCTGCATATTTGGCCGGATATCAAGCCATTCTCATGTATAATCTCAAAAGCTTCCCTGTACGTAGCCGGTTTTCTCAACTTTTTCTCAGCGATCAGGTGGTTTGAGATATCGATTGCCGATTGGATCGCTACCAGCATTGCATGCAGCACCATATTCATTTTGTCCCTGTCTCTTTTCATATCATCAAGTTCTATGCTTTTATACCGCTCCCAGTCATCCAGTGCCGCATTCATCTCCCGCAGGTGGTTCATAACCCCTTCTTTATCCACGATCATATTATGCCTCAACAAGAAATCGTTCATCCAGCCACCGGGAAGTGGGGGCATAATCCAGGAAATCTCCAAGTACACCCTCTTCGTACCTGATGCGTCGGACCTCATCCCTGCAATAGACCAGAGTTCCGTTTTTGATAACCTCATACTGGAAACTTACCGGACATGCGCTTAGAACCTTTACATCCATCTCCAGACGTGGTTCAACCAATTGTTCCAATTTCCTTGCAACCTGCATGGAAAATCTAAACACTTCATATGAGGAAAGTTCTGCAGGGGTTAGGATTGCCACATCCACGTCATTAAACTCGTCCTTGATCAAAAAAGAACCGATCACGTAACCCAGATCAATATCCAAGCCCGAAAGTACCTGGCCTATTCTTCTAAGGATGAAATCTTTTCTCATGAACTTACCTTATAATTAAATGATGTATGTGGTTTTATCGCTTCCCATATAATAAACTTTCAATGGGCTGTTCTGATGTAAGCCAATGTTCACGAAAATAGCAATCTCTCCTACATCTCAGGGGGCAAAAGGCACTCAACTCCAGAGAAAGTGAGTGTTTTGCTGTGAGTTATTCATATACCAGAACAAAATCTTAATTGCACTTCACCTGGTGCCCGCCCTGTGCACTTGACCTGCGGCCCGTTGGGGTGACAGCCAACCCTGTTGATTCATTTAGCCTGAGTTCCCCGGATTATCGCAGATCTCACACCATCAAGACCATCCACTATTTTCGCCCGTACTCATCATCGAACCTTACAATATCATCCTCACCCACGTACTCCCCCAGCTGTACCTCAATAATCTCCAGAGCGAACTTCCCCGGATTGGACAGCCTGTGCTTAATACCGGGCCTGATGAACGTACTCTCACCATGCCGCAGATAGAACCGCTCACTATCCACCTGCACGCATGCCGTCCCCGTGACTACAACCCAGTGCTCGCTGCGGTGGTAATGCAACTGCAGGCTCAGGGTCTTCCCAGGCAGCACCCGTATCCGCTTGATCTTGTACCTCTCCGAATCCTCAAGTATGGTATACGACCCCCACGGCCTGTACACGGTCCGGTGCCGGGACACTCTCTCATCATCCTGCTCCTTCAGCGCACCAACCACATCCTTCACATCCTGGCACCTGTCCCTGGGACAAACCAGCAGCGCATCAGGGGTATCCACCACAACCATATTATCAACACCTATCAGCGAGACCACCTTGTTTTCGGTCGACTGGATGATATTACCGGTAGACTCCACAGAGGCATCATCGCAGCCGAACACCACATTCCCGGCCTTGTTCTTATCGAACTCTTGGTACATGGCATCAAAATTCCCCAGGTCGCTCCATTTGACATCAAGCCCCACAACAGCCACACGGTCGGATTTTTCCAAGATACCATAGTCGATAGAAATTGAAGGGATCTCATTGTAGATCTCATTGATATCCCTGCCAGACCCAAAAGCGTTCCAGATATCAGGTGCATGTTCTGCCACTTCAGATAAGAACACGTCAGTATCCAGCACGAACATCCCGCTGTTCCACAGGTATCCCTCGTTCACATACTCCCTGGCCTCATACGGGCCAGGCTTTTCCTTGAACTCGGACACCTTATACCCTATTCCACAAGTATCCCCTGGATTTATGTACCCGTAACCCGTATGAGGTGATTTTGGCACGATACCAAAGGTCACAAGGTAGTCATGCGCCAGCTGCTCAGCACCGGCTATTGTATCCATGGCTTCAATGTCCATGATATGGTCTGATGAGAATACGCCTGCAACACAACTGCCGAACCGCTTCTCTATCTCATGCATCCCGAAAATTATGGCGGGAAGGGTATTCCTGCCCTGCGGTTCTATGAGCAGATTGTCCTTCGGGAAATCCAGTCCGAGCTCTTCCATCTGCCCCAGTACAAAGAACTTCTGGGATTCATTGGTCACCACAAATATCTCTGATATGTCAGATAACCTGAGACACCGTTTTACTGTTTCCTGAAATAACGAAGTGTCGCCGAATTTCAGGAACTGTTTTGGATAAAATTCCCTGCTGAGCGGCCATAGCCGGGTTCCAGATCCACCTGCAAGAATGATCGATTTGATGTTGCATCACCTTTTCAAATATTATTGTATAAATTATTCATCTTAATGCTCTCGGGACGGGTGCAAAGGGTAACAACGATTTTTAAATAATTGTCCTTTCAGATTTGCTTTATAGAGAGATTAAATATTCTATCAGTTACTTAACTGTTATGAAGTGCGATACTTTACAGCCCAGGTCCGGGAGTGGAATTGGGATGAGGAGTGCCGCCATGGTTGTTAAAATACAAAACAAA
>QBUR01000114.1 GCA_013374385.1 Candidatus Methanocomedens sp.
TGGCAATCAACTCCATTGATGACATTTTCTGTGCTCTGATATCATTATATAAGTACGGTAGCTACAACATTATTTCGGAACGTTCAAAAAAATTCTAAAAGAAAAACTATGTAGTATTTACTACCAATATGCTACTAATTGTTACCTTATGACCACTCAAATAAATATCCGGCTAAATGAACACCTATTGCAGGAAATCGATACAGTAGTACACATGCTCCATGTTCCAAGATCAGAATGGCTCAGAATGAAATTAGCAGAAGCTGTTAAACAAGATATATTGAAATATCGCGAAGCATTCATCATGGAATTTGCAATGGGACATTTATCATTTAAAGAATTACAGATTGTTTTGGGTCGTGATGCTGAAGATGTCAAGCTGATTAAAGAAATGACACTAAAAGGGAAAAAGGAAATTGACAAATTTTCGAGTGAATAATGATATTTGCTACCATATACCTGTTAGTTGATAGCAGCTCGGCTTGATGTGGAAAGATGAAATAAATAGCAAAAAAGGGTGCATAAACATACACCCTCAAATTAAAAAAGTAGCAGGGATTTCCCTGCCACAAATTTCAAATTCCCAAAGCTTCCCGCTTCTTGAAAATATGTGCCTCCATGCCGTCAACCGCTTCCATAGGATCAGCCTCAACAGCCAGTTTCCCACCCGTAAGTCCCTCGATATCCTGCGTGAGCAGTTTTATCAGATTCGGTGCACCTCCCACGAACGGCAGAGGTGCCACATGGGTATACCAACCATTAGCCAGTGCGAATACAGCATCGATAGTGGCTTTCTGTTCCATGTATTCAGGTGCAGTCACTACCAATGGCAATTCTGAAGGGTCAACACCCAGTGCATCTGCAATAGCATTGGCCAGCAATGTCAGCCGTCCGGTATCGGTACAGGTCCCAAAGCTCAGTACCGGCGGGATACCCAGAGACTGGCATACGGCCTTCAGGCCCGGACCTGCCAGTTCCTGTGCCTCTAAGGTAGTAAGTCCTGCCACCTGCAGGGCCGCATTACCGCATCCGGCACTCAACACCAGTATGTCCCTCTTGATGAGTTCCTTTGCTACCGCAACGGTATTGACATCCTGCCCGCCGCCATTCAATGTAGTACAACTGATCAGGGCTGCACAGCCTTTGATACTCCCCTGTTTCACTGCATCCAGGAACGGGTCCAGGGTGCCGCCAAGAGCCGCAAGGATAGCCTCTGTTGAGAAACCTGTGATGGTCTTCTGTGTGGGCAGGTCGTGTTTGATGAACCCGGCAGCCTTTCGTGTCTTGAAATTCTCAATTGCAAGGTCGATGAGTTCCTGTGCCTGTGCTTCAACCTTATCAGGTTTGTACACTATCTGCCTGTCCACACCAGGCATGGAAATGAGTTTGGACACCGAAACCAGGGTCACATTATATTTGTCCTGGAAATCTGCAAGTGCAGGTGGTGAACAGTTCATATCCATAGCAAACACATCGATGCCGCCTGTTGCAAGTGCAGCTTCAATACTGAGCCAGTTTCCGGTCAGTCCTACAAACACATCATCTTTTTCGAAACGCTGCAGCAGTTCCTGGCCGGTCTCGATAGAACCAACCACTCGCAGCCCCTTTGCCCCTGCATCCTTTGCCTTTTGCTGGTTCTCTGGCTTATGGGCAGCAGCTATCAATGCAGCACCAATAAAGGGCTCGTGGCCATTGGCCATTACATTTGTATATTCAGGGTCAATAATTCCCAGATCAACATCATGTTCATGTGGCATTGGTGTGCCGAACAGGATATCCTGTCCCAGTTCAAGGGGCACCAGTGAACCATAGATTGTGGAAACCCCCAACCGCAGTGCTTTGAGTGCTAGTGAAACAAAATTTCCGTCAATATTGGTCATACTGGAGGTATGCATATCCATTGACTCCTCCAGTGGCCCACCTGGCAGGATTCCCAGCTCCTTCCATACCTTTATCCTGGATTCGGGGGCAAAAAGTTCCACCATATTAAGCACTTCGTCAGAATCGCTGTGGATGCTTTCAAGTATGGCCTTGCCTACATTTTCGGCCATTGTATTTACATTCTGCTCCTGTACACCCAGTTTCTCTGCCAGCATGCGCAGTTTCCCTTCATCCTTGATTGTAAAAGGTGTCTGCCCTTTTCCCGTGGCTATAAGGGTATTTGCCAGTTCCTTTGCATGGAATGTGTATGCTGTTGTCCCCATCAAGTTGAGACGGAGCAGGTTACGCATGGCCATGGCATCCGCATCAATACCACATGCACCCAAAGGTGCTTTAGCTGACAACCGGCAAGGTCCGCTGCTACACAACTGGCAGCTCACTCCTGTGCTGCAGAAAGTACACCGTTTCCCTTGCGCTTCAAAACGATCGAAGGTGTTACCCACACCGTCAGCTTGCATAACTTTATGCATTTTTCTAATTGATTCATGTACACTTACAGTTTCCATTATATCACCACCCCCTAGTTTAGTTAAAAATTGATATAAGGCTTCTCGGATATTATCAACATAACAATGATAAAATAATTTCCGGATATTATCCGGAAATCCAAATGTTTTGCAGTTTTTAATTTACTATTTTCCCACGATGTTTGGAAATCCCATGCCTATTTCAGGAACAGGGCACATTTACATGCTCCCCGCTGCTCGATATCCTTGCCACGATAAACACATGGACAGATAATCTTGCGGTCCTGTTCTTTATTGCCTGAGACTTCCCGGCAGCTGCAGTATTGTTCTCCATACTTTTTCTTGTTGTTGGCAAGCCCTTTGATGGCCATTGCGACAATGTCGTAATCCGGATTCAATACATAGCCTAATTCACTGGCATTCTGCTTTGCCCATTCATATATTTCAGTTTCTTTGTCATCATATTGTGTCATGCTATTTCTCCTTAATTTTACAATATTATTTTTCAATCTGCCTTTACCGCCACTGCTATCCGTTCACCCAGCAGCCTGCATTTTTCAAGTTCTTCCTCATCGGGCCGGTATCGTACCTGTAGCCCAGGCTCGATAAGTTCAAATCCGGCAGCCTCAAGTTCCTTTTCAACAGCTTTCACAGCCCCACCACCCCAACCGTATGACCCGAAGGCAACGGCCTTTTTACTCCTTGGGTGTAGTCCCTTAAGGTAGGTCAGAAATCCCCCCACAGAGGGAAACATGCCGTTGTTCAGTGTGGGTGAGCCTACCACTATCATGGGCGTATCCAGTATTTCCTTGATAATCTCACTAAACTCATTCTTCCTGAGGGCCATCAGTTTCACATCAATTCCGGCTGCCGTCACACCTTCAACAATTGCCCTTGCCATCATGTGGGTGCTACCCCACATAGTATCATAGATGACGAGTACCTTCTTTGCGTTTTCACCACTTGCCCAACGGCCATAAGCTTCAATAATCTGCCCAGGGTCCGTCCGCCATATGATGCCGTGACAGGGCGCTATCATATCGATTTTGATGCCCAGTTCACCAACTGTTTCAACATATTTCAATATTATCTTTCCGAACGGCATCAGGATATTAGCATAATATTCGGCGGCATCTTCCATTACATCGTCCACTTCATCATTGAACCGCTTTGAAGTGGCTACATGCTGCCCGAAAGCGTCATTTGACAGTAGTATTTTGTCTTCCTTGATGTACGTGTGCATGTTGTCGGGCCAGTGCAGCATAGCAGTCTCGATGAACATCAATGTCTTAGCACCCAAACTCAGTTCGGTACCGGTCTCAACGGCCTCAAAATCCCACCCCTCACATCCCTGTGCATGATAATACTGGGACAGTCCGTTCTTGCATTGCCGAGTGCCGTATATCCTCGCATTGGGTGCGGCCTTCATGATGGCAGGCAGTGAGCCGGAATGGTCCATTTCCACATGGTTTGCTATCACATAGTCTATCTTTGCCGGGTCAATGATACGGCTGATACGCTCCAGCAATTCACCGGCAAACTCTGCCTTGACAGTATCCACAAGTGCAATCTTCTCATCAACGATAAGATATGCATTGTACGTAGTTCCCCTGGGTGTTGCGTAACCGTGGAAGTCACGTAGGTTCCAGTCAATGGCACCCACCCAGTAGATACCTTTCGCGAGTGTGACCGGTTCAATATTGTCCTCCATTTCAACACCTCGAATTATGTCTGCATCCTGAACTGGTTGGCATCTTCAATAAATCCATCAATGAGTTCCATGTGCCCGTGTTCAAAGACCGACATTTTTTCAAAAAATGCTTTTTGTTCCTGGTCATCTACCTGTGCAGCAAGTTTTTGATAGAAATTCTCATTCTTTAGTTCAAAACGCAGCGCACCAAGTAGCACATCCATTTCAGCTGGATTCTCACTTGAATATTCACTGGCAAAAGATTGAGAAAAATCAGGAGGATGAACTTCATTTAGAATAGAAACCCGGCCTGTATTCATGAAATCATTGAGATATTCGATGTGCCTGTTTTCCTCTGCTGCAAGGTACACGAACAGGTCCTTGGCGGAAATGCTGGTTGAAGTTTCACTTTTCTCCAGGTAGAAATTCCGTCCTTGCGTTTCAATTGTTAATGCAGTATTTATTGCATCATCAATAGTCTTGATTTTCCCGGTCAGTTCTTCAATATTTTGCATAATGTCTTCAACCATAATTAGCACCTTTTCTCCTGTGATTATTTTTTACAGATATTTGTCTGGGTTTCCATCAAATTCCTTCTTACATCCAGGGGCACAGAAATAATATGTCTTGCCCTTGTATTCGGAAGTGAATTTCGCTGTTGCTTCATCTACATCCATCTTGCATATTGGGTCTATTGCCATTCATATCACCTAATTTTATGTTTCAAGATAATCATTCAATTTTTATTATGGTCTCATCAGGCACAGGTCCGGACTTGAATTTCCTGATGCTTTTCCTGTTTCGGATGGCTTCATATACTTCCATTCAATAACCCCTGTAAATGGTTTGAATAACTGATGACTCACTTCTCTCTAATTTTAAGTTGACCAACGCTTAAATACTTAACTGCGATTTACTCTTATGACCAAAAAACCCATTCTCAGATGCGTGATTTATGAAATATGACCTTATAGTAGTAGGTGCCGGGCCTGCAGGTTATATCACTGCAAAAACAGTGGCTCAGGCTGGATATAATGTACTGGTGCTGGAACGGGATGCTTTTTGCAGGTCACCCTGTGCGGGTTATGTCAGCAGCACCATCAATGTTGAACTACCGGAAGCATCAGGAATCCAGTCCAAAATAACAAATATGCGTACCTATTTTCCTGATCTTTCTTTCCATGACCAGACCATCAATGGTTTTGTGGCAGACAGACCCGTTTTTGACAATGCGCATGTTACCCTGGCAGAAACAGCGGGAGCACAGGTCAGATGGAGCTCTCCACTGCTCGACCTTACGCCGGATGGTGTAAGTTTCAGGGGCGGCGAGGCAAGTGCTAAAATAATCGCAGGTGCAGATGGTGTGTTTTCAAAGACAGCATCCCTGCTTGGACTGGAGAAACAGAGGGTAGCATCGGGTTCACATACGAAATGTATCTTCCCTGACTTCCCCTCTGCGCCTCAACAGTCAAACGTTCAATCGGTGGATAGACCGCCCAGGTCCTCACTTTCAAGTGAAATATGGTCATATATAAAAAATCATTATGAAAGGGGTAGAATGTTTCGAACTATGGATGAGGCAAATAAACCATCCCAAGAATGAAATGTT
>QBUR01000185.1 GCA_013374385.1 Candidatus Methanocomedens sp.
CACGTATTAATAATAAAATCTTTTCACAGTGTTTTGAAAGATTAAGCAGAATGTGAAAAAACCAGTGTCTGGAAGTACATTCAAGCGTTGGTTAAGAATGATTGCAATACGGCTCATAACCGGGCGGCCACCGGTTCAAATCCGGTCAGGCCCATACTTACATTAAAACCATTATAACAAGGTGGGAATTCAAATTAAGACAATTAGCACATCAGAAGGAATAGGCGGTCTGCTGAATACATTCCGTCAAATAAGTACAGACTCAAAGAAAATAACCTTCATTGGCACTCCCGGTTTTTGCACTCCATTTGCTGAACTATTGTCGTTCGTGATACGGGGTGAAAATAAGGAACTGGTCTTCATAGCCAATACTTCAGTGGATTCGGCAAAATCTATCATATCCACACCCCAAGGCATGCAACTTGGTGATTTGGCCGACCCGACAGCTGATACCGTGGTATTGCTTGGCGGGCTTGCAATCCCAAAGATGAAAACTGATGTAAATGAAATCAAAAAGATTATTGACGACATCACCAACCCGGATAACAGGACGATTATTGGTGTATTTTTCATGAGCATCTTCCAGGAAACAGGATGGACAGAGGTTATAGACTTTGATTATCTCCTTGACTCACATATGAAGAACACAACAATGGAAAAATAACACTAACCAATTTTTGGGTAAGAATATTCATTACCTTTCAGAGCATTAAGTACTCATAGTGCCCGGTAAATCATTACCGGGTAAAAAAAAACACTTATGTTGTATCAATTATGGTATCAATAGCTATTATCGGAGGAGAAGGCTCAGGCAGGAGTTCACTTGCCGCAAAGCTTGGCAAAAAAGGAAATGAAACCGACATTACCATGTATGATTTTGCCAAAGGCGAGCAGATACTTACTATCATAGACCCGTCCGGCTATCCGGCATCCCCTAAACCCTTAATGACAGCACTGGCCATGGCTGACATGGTATTGCTTTGTATCCCACCCAAAGGAATGGATGCGGCGGCCGGGGAGTGTGTGATAGCCATTGACCTGCTGGGTATCAAACATGGCATCGTTGTACAGACCATGGCTGATATGTCAAATCCCTATGAACTGCAAAAGAACGCAAATAAGTTCATGGCAATGCTAAAAGACACAACTGCCCGGGACTGGGATATCATGGCTGTTTCCACCAACACTTTTGAGGGAATGGAAGAGTTGAAGGAAACCATTAACAATCTCGATGCAATAACTGCATCGCAGCACCTCCAGACAGCGGACCAGCCTCCCAGGGTGATGATAGACCATTCATTTAATGTGAAAGGCATAGGTTCAGTGGTGCTGGGACGGGTGACAAGGGGCACCATTCATAAGCACGATAAACTTACCATTTATCCAATAAAACGGGAAATGGAAATACGCAGTATACAAATGCACGATATCGATGTAGCATCGGCACCATCCGGTTCACGGGTAGGTCTGGCCCTGAAAGGTGTCCAGGCAAAGGAAGTGAACAGGGGACATATCATATCAGCTGAAGAGATGTGTTCCGATGATATTGAACTTGAGTGCAATGTATCACGTTTCAGTCCCGGATTGTCAGTGGGGAGCACATTGCATGTGTACGTTTCTCTCCAGTCCAGCCCTGTAAAAGTATCAGGCATCACTGTGGACGGACAAAGTGTAACTGAAGTCACGGCAGGCAGCCAGTGTATGGTTCACATAAGTATTGAAGAGGAACTGGCCTTTAGTGCAGAAGATACATTCATTATATCGGACCTGAACAAACCTCGACAGCGATTCATTGCCGCGGGTTTGCTCCAGAGGAAACAGGGGGCGGGAGCTTGAGCGAGATTGCAGTATTGTGTGACGATGTGGCGGAGGCTGTGGCCAGGGCAATAAAGGAACTGGCGGGAACTCAAAAAGGAGACCGTGTTGTGGGTATGGGCGCAGATGGAACTCCTTCCAAGTTGATCGATATTGTTGCTGAGGATGCCGCATTAGAGATACTGGCATCATCATGTATTGACATGAAGGTGGTATCAGAGGAGAAAGGTAGTTTCACTTATGGGGAGCGTCCGGAATTTACTGTGGTGTTAGACCCACTTGACGGCACCTTCAATGCAACCCGCAATATTCCCTTTTATTCAGTTTCTATAGCCATTGGAAATAATGACCTTTCAGATATTAGATATGCTAAAGTGTTCAATCTTGCCAACGGTACGGATTTTACTGCATCCCTGGGAGAAGGTGCGCTGTGTAACGGCAAGGAGATACAAACTTCTTCGGTGAACAGGATGCAAGATATAACAGTGGCTACCTATACATATAATAACGGCTGGGATGTGTTAAAACGCCTGGGCAGGCAAGTGCGCCGTATTCGTACCCTGGGCAGCGTGGCACTGGAACTATGTTACGTGGCATCGGGCAGTTTTGATGCTTTTGTGGATACCCGCGACAGGCTGCGTATGATGGATGTTGCGGCCGGTTTACTTATAATTAAGGAGGCGGGTGGTAAGGTGACTGACGGACAGGGAAATCTGCCAAATGGTGAACTGAGCGTCATTGACAGGGTAAACATTGTAGCATCAAATGGTATTATCCATACCGCTCTTGAAAAAACAATAGGGTTATAATACTGTAACAGATTATACTATTTTTAATATCGTAAAATGAAAAGGTTTGAAGGGGAAATCGATGATAAAAAAAGTAGGAGTGGTCTCCCGTTGCGATAAGCCCGGCGCTGTGGGTATTGCAAGAGAGATTATTGAGCACCTTCGGGAAAAGCTTGACGTTTTTGTGGACCCGGGTACGGCCTTTGAACTGGGTATTGAAGGTTTACCTGTAGGTCAGATGCGTCAGGAGGGTGTGGATTTAATTATTGCCGTGGGTGGGGACGGTACTGTACTCAGGGCCATACAGCACATGGATGACCCGCTGCCGGTTATGGGTGTAAATATGGGTACTGTGGGTTTTCTTGTGGACGTAGATGCAGAAGAAGCATTGCAGACCATTGATTCCATCCTTACCGGATTCCAGGTTGATGAGAGGTTCCGTCTGGATGTATGGATAAATGATGCAAAACTTCCACCTGCTACAAATGAAGTGGTCATCATTACTGCCCACCCTGCCAAGATACTTGCCTATAAGGTCTGGGTAGATGAGATTAAACTGGAAGAATTGAGGGCAGATGGACTGGTCATTGCCACGCCTACCGGTTCGACTGCATACGCCATGAGTGCCGGGGGTCCCATTGTAGATCCAAGGGTAGATGCCACAGTAGTAGTGCCGCTTGCTCCATTCAAACTGTCTTCACGTCCGTGGGCCATACCAGGCAATAGCAAAATAAAAGTGGAACTGCTTTTGCCAAATAAAGAAGCAGTGGTAGTAGTGGACGGACAGTCTTCACAGAGTATTTCTTCAAACGATGTTATAAGGATTGAAAAGGCAGCCAACCCGGCGCGTTTCGTACGCATCAAGGATAATGGTTTTTACGATAAGGTAAAAAGTAAATTATATTGAATAAAACATTTAGACTTAATTTAGGTTACAGCGTAAAAGGAACAGGTAATATCAATGATAATCGCAGTTTCAATAGGAGGGTCAGTGTTGACAAGCGACCTCGACCCAGAGAGGATACAGAAGTATGCGGATAGCATCGAACAGCTTGCAAAGGACCATACTGTTTATGTGATTGTTGGGGGCGGCAGAGTTGCCAGGGAATATATCGAAACTGCCAGGGTGCTGGGTGCCAACCATGCAGAATGCGACGTTATCGGCATAGATATTACCCGCATCAATGCCAGGCTCCTGATCTCAGCCCTGGGTAGTCGTGCATACATCGAACCTGCCACCAGTTACCCTGAAGCTGTAAAAGCGGCCCTTACAGGGCAGATCGTGGTGATGGGTGGTTTGATTCCTGGTCAGACCACTGATGCAGTTTCAGCGGTCCTGGCAGAGTACGTGGGTGCTGACCTGCTCATCAATGCTACATCAGTAGACGGGGTATATTCGGCAGACCCGAATACGAATAAAGATGCAACAAAATTCGATACCATGACACCTACCCAACTTGTGGATGTAGTGATGAAGATTGATATGGTCGCAGGTTCCAATTCACCTCTGGACCCCCTGGCTGCTAAGATAATCCAGCGTTGCGGTATCAAGACCATTGTGATCGATGGAAGGGAGCCGAACAATATCATTGAGGCTGCTGCAGGGCGGCACAGCGGGACCTTGATTTCCAGTTAATCTGCTAAATCCAATTTATCTATTTTCCATTCATGTGATGTCATGAGTTTCATACTTGACCCAAGCAAAATCAGTTTTTCATACCCGCCCCCGACCAGTGACATGTCTAAATTTGCTAATACACTAGTTGACATGGGATTTACTGGCTGGGAGTTGGTTTGTGACAGGCGCCAGGGACCGGATGAATTGAACATTAAAGAGGTAGCATCGGTCCTTGAGACCACTGACCTGAACATTACCGTTCATCTCCCATTTTCTGACCTGAACCTTGCCAGTCTCAATGAGCCTATCTGGAACGAGACTCTTCACCAGATGAAGGAATGGATACAGCTTATGTCGCCCTACTCAAAACTGGCTGTGGTACATCCTGGTCATCTTTCCCCGCTGGGTATGCACCTACCTGACCTTGCATGGCAGCGCAACATCCAGGGGCTCCAGCAATTATGCGACTATGCGGCCCGGTTCGACATGACCATCGGGGTGGAGAATATGGTCAACATGGAATTCATATTTGGCAAGTATGCCGAGGAAATGCTGGGTATGATAGAATTGGTTGACCGGGATAACCTTGGGTTGACCTTTGATGTGGGACATGCCAACACCAATAAAGCCGTATCTTCATTTCTTGAAAAATGTCTCGATAAAATAGTGCACGTGCATCTTCATGATAACAAAGGACGCAGGGACGAACACCTGCCTCTGGGTGAAGGTTCCGTTGATTGGGCTACTGTGACCGGAAAACTTGCAAAACTTGATGTCAGGTACGTGCTGGAGTCCCGCACATTCGAGTTCGCCCAGCAGAGTCTTGATTATCTTCGGGCACTTTAAACCAAACATTTTATATCTTTTTAGAGAAGAGTATTCAGGGATTACCATGCCTGAATACTGGGACCCACTTATTGAGAGAATGCCGGTTGAAGAACTGAAAAAAGTCCAGGAAGATAAACTGAAGCAACTGGTCCGATATGTGTATGACCATTCTCCATTTTACAGGAAACGATTTGATGAAGCAGAGGTTTCACCTGATGACATACAGTCCCTTGCGGATGTTAAGAAACTTCCTTTCACTGTAAAACAGGACCTGCGGGACACATATCCTACTGGTATGTTCTGTGTACCCCAAAAACAGGTTGTCCGCTATCATGCATCCAGCGGCACCACAGGTAAACCTACAGTTGTGGGATATACTGAAAATGATGTGAAAGAATGGAGTACTTCCCTTGCCAGGGGTCTGACATCTATTGGTGTGGGCCGTGGAGATGTGGTCCAGGTAGGTTACGGGTATGGCCTGTTCACGGGCGGGCTGGGATTGCATTATGGTACGGAAATGGTCGGAGCAAGCGCCATTCCTACCAGTTCTGGAAATACTGAACGACAGATCGAACTGATGCAGGATTTGGGTTCCACTGCTATCGCTTGCACACCGTCATATTTCCTTCACATTAACGAGGTCACCAAGAAAATGGGTGTCAGTATAGAAAACGACACAAAATTGAAATGCGGTATATTCGGTGCCGAACCCTGGTCTGAGGAGATGCGGCGCAGGATAGAAGAGCAGACCGGCATCAAGGCGTACGATATTTTCGGGACTTCTGAAATAAGCGGTCCCCTGTTCACTGAATGTACGTATCAGGACGGTATACATATCTGGGCAGACCAGTTCCTGATAGAGGTTATTGACCCAATGACCGGTGAGCCGTTACCTGATGGTGAGAGGGGGGAGTTGGTTGTGACCACGCTGGTCAAGGAGGCACTGCCGTTGATACGTTACCGCATCGGGGATTTGACCATCATTAACAGCGAGCCCTGTAAATGCGGCAGGACGCATCCGCGCATCATGCGTATCCTGGGCCGGACCGATGATATGATAATCGTGAGAGGTATCAATGTGTTCCCGGGACAGGTGGAAGATGTCCTGATGAGTATACCAGAAGTGGCTGAACACTACCAGCTTATAGTTGAGCGTGAGGGTGAACTTGATAGGCTTACGGTCCAGGTTGAAGTGACCGAGAATGTGTTCAGTGATAAGATATCTGACCTGATGAAGCTTGAGAAAAAGGTAGGCAAGGCACTTCACACTGTACTGAACATCACAGGAAAAGTTGAACTTGTGGAACCGGGAACCATCCCGCGGTCCATGGGTAAGGCACAGAGAGTTATTGACAAGAGGAACATATGATTGGGGGTGTATTAAATGGAAGATAAATTAATTAAACAGATATCCATATTTGCAGAGAACAAGCCAGGCAGGCTGGAAGAAATCACTGGCCAGCTTAAATCCGCAGGCATCAATATCCGGGCTTTCACCATTGCAGAAGCGGGTGATTTCGGAGTGCTGCGTATGGTAGTGGACAAGCCGGATAAGGCACACGGTGTGTTGCATGATGCCGGATTCACGGTGTCTGAGACCGATGTGCTTGGCGTGGAGATGAGCGATTCCCCTGGCGGCCTGCATGATATTGCAACCGTACTTGGTGCCAATAATATTAATGTGGACTATGCCTATGCTTTTGCCACTGCAACCGAGAATGCACTATTGATAATCAGGGTGGATGATATCAGCAATGCCATAACAGTGCTTGGCGGGGCCGGTGTGGTGCTTATTGGAATTGAAGAAGTGAAATAAAGTTCATTATTTTAGTGTAACCTTCAAAGAGCAAGGGAAAAGGTGGCTATGGCACTTACAAAGGGGAATGCATTATATATCATGGGCGGAAAGCATGTGGTGCGGACGAAGATAGAAATTGTCCTTAGACGAACACCCCTGCAAATCTTAAGTTAAGCAAAGTTGTAAAATCGAAGTATTGGCAAAACATTTGAATATATCAATGGAGAAATTTAATATGAGAGTATGTATACCAAGTTTTAAACCAGGTGGGCTGAATGCCCCCGTTTCTGAACATTTCGGGCATTGCGAGATATTTACCTTAGCTGATATTGATGGTGAAAAAATCAAGGGAGCGTGGCCTCTTTCTAATGAGTATGAAGGAGAACACAGCTGTGAGATCCCAGTTCAGAGAATTCTCAATGAAAAAGTAGAATGTATGATTGTAGGTGGTATCGGTCGTGGACCCATGATGGGATTCCAGCAGCTTGGCATTAAAGTATACGGTGGTGCGTCGGGAACTGTTGAAGATACGTTGAACCTATTCATTGAAGGTGCTTTAAAACCTGCAGGAAATGAAAATTTTTGCCAGGGTGGATGTCATTAATCCTAATCGTTATACTCCGCAGCTCTGCTGCGGTTGGGACAGGCCATGGTCAATGCAACCTCAGTAGCCTGAGACATGAGATACCCCACAGCTTTGCTGTGGGGAGCTTCATTAGGAAAATAATGTAAATACATCCAACCACTTTCTATTTTTCATTCTTATTCTTCCTTCAATAACTTATCAAGCTCAGCCCTCTTGTCTGGAGAAAGTTTTTCCATAGCCTTTTGGGATTCCATGGAAAATTGTTTGATGAACAATGCCTGGAACATTGGCAATACTGTCCGAGTCTGCTGCTTACTTTCATAATCTAACAGTGCAATCTCCCGCATCTTGGCAAGTTTTTCAGCGGTCATACTGCCCTGGCCCAGGCCCGGACAGTCCATATCCACCACAATATAATTCTTGCCATTATAACTCAGCGGGAATGAGCGGCATGAAAATGGCTTGTTGTCACCCATAGTGCAAGAGTTATTCTCAAGGTCATACAATGCGCAGACCGTCCTTTCATCTACGGTCTGCTTGTCCAGTTGCATAGCAACCGAACCATATTCCCCTATAATAGACAGTACGGGCAGTACCGTATACATCAATCCGTGCTCTATCCAGTCCCTTATATCATCAATATAAACACTTACATCCCTTTCACAGCATTTCCCGCATTCGGTGCAGTTGAATATAAATTTTGGTTTTGTGGTCTCGTCGTTCATGGTAACGTATTCCCTCCAATTCTAAACAGTATTATGAATTAACACCTGAGGTACGGGAACTCCTGGTTATTTCCCCTGCTATATCAGTGGACATGAGCTTTTTGACCTCTTCAATATCACTGGTCTGCCCCAGTGCCCACATTAACTTCACCAGTGCCACTTCCGGCAGCATATCCTCTCCTTCCAGTGCCCCGGCCTTCAGGATGTCCCGCCCGGTATCATACACCCGGTCGCACACCCTGCCGCTAATACACTGACTAGTCACTATCACAGGCACCCCGGCCTGCGTGGCCCTTTCAATATACGGCACCCATTCAGTAGATACATGCCCCAGTCCCGTGCCTTCCAGTATTATGCCCTTGTAGTTGGCAGAGGCGAATAACAGCATCTCAGGACTTGCGCCGGTGGTATATTTGACAATAGTACATCTGGGTTCTATATTGGTATTGATAGACAGTTCCTGCTCTTCACGCCGTTTATAGTCCAGATACGTATCAATCTCTCCTGAAGGATATTCTACCCTGCCCAGAGGTCTTGAATTGATGGACTGGAATGCATCACGTCGACTGGTATGCATCTTCCTGACCTTTGCACCCCTGTGGATATGGCAAAAATCGTCCGATGTGCTCCCGTGCATCACCACAGTGACCTCAGCTATATCACTTACAGCCACTTTAGCTGCACATATGGCGTTCATGGCATTATCACTGCTGGGACGGTCAGCACTGCGCTGGCTGCCCACGAACACTATGGGCACAGGTGTCTTAATCATAAAAGCAACGGCTGCAGCCGTGTACATCATGGTATCGGTGCCGTGGGTGATGATAACACCGTCAGCTCCGGCCTTGATCTCATTGTACACTTCCTCGGCCAGCTTGACCCAGTATTCGGGCCGCATGTTCTCAGATAAGATACTGTAACATACCCTTGCATTATAATTGGCAATCTCGGTAAGTTCCGGGATGGCAAGCAGGATATCTTCTGCTGAGAACTGGCTGGTCACCGCCCCTGTGCGGTAATCCACCTTACTGGCTATGGTACCGCCAGTGGAAAGGATAGATATATTGGGTAATTTAGGGTCCGGGGCAGGCAGTTCTATCTGCGGACCTTTCAGTTCGCTTTTCTTATCAATAAGTTCCAGAGTAACATTTTCAGGCTCAAGACCTATATTATACCCGTTTTTCAGTTTCACGACCGTTTTCCCGGTAGTAGAGGGCATCAGTACCCCCTCATATGTATTGCTATCGCATCTGGCTAAAACAATATCTCCTTCAACTATTGCCATTTTCTATCTCTCACAAGTATGATTGTTTCACATCATCGAGCCGCTTCATGCCATCCTGTACGTTATTGACATGTTCCATAAGCATGTCAATTTCCTGCACAAGTGAATAATTCCTGGCATTTATCATATGGCTTACTTCAAGTGGCGCAGGCCCGCCTACTGCTGACCGGCGATTCACGTTCTCCTTTATGTCAAGAGCTCCTTTGAAGAGTTCCTCGTCCAATCCTTCATCAGACAGTTTCTTGCCAATGATCTTCATACTAATCCTGTCCAGCTCTTCCAGCGTGTGTATGTTACCTTGTGCCATGGTCCCCACTATCTGGTGAGCGGTCCTGAAGGGTAGCCCTGTGGTCCTGACAATGGTATCTGCCAGTTCCGTTGCAGTTGAAAAACCAGTGTTTGCAGACGATGATAGTTTATCCTCGTTTATCTTCATGGTACTTATTATACCTGATGCAATATTTACTGTACCCAGAGTTACGGCGGCAGCCCGCCACAGGTGGGTGGTAACTTCCTGCAAGTCTCTATTATAACTCATAGGCAGGGCTTTGGTGATGGCGAGAACAGACATCAGGCATCCATCCACAGTACCGGTCTTTGCCCTCATCAGTTCGGCAGTATCCGGGTTCTTTTTCTGGGGCATTATCGAAGATGTGGATGAATAACTGTCATCCAGTTCCACAAACCCGAATTCCTCAGAACTCCACAGTATCATCTCCTCGGCCAGCCGGCTCAGGTTGGTCATAATATTAGCAAAGACTGAAATTGATTCCACTACAAAGTCACGTGTGCTTACTGCATCCATTGAGTTCTCTACCAGGCCGTGGAACCCTAAAAGTTCACGGGTACGTTCACGGTCGATTTCAAAACCGGTTGATGCGAAGGCCGCCGAGCCAAGAGGGGACATGTTCGTCCGGATGTATGCCCCAAGTACTCTCTGACAGTCCCTGGCCAGGGCATCATGGTGAGCGAGCAGGTGGTGGGCAAGAGTAGTGGGTTGGGCATGCTGTAAATGTGTGAAACCAGGAATTAGAGTTTCCGTGTTCTCATTTGCAATTTCCAGCATATTTTTCCGTAAGGATATGAGCTTATGTAACAAGGTAAGCAATTCATTTCTCAGGACCAGCCGGATACATGTCGCAACCTCATCATTACGGGAACGTGCTGAATGCATACGCCCGCCTGTTTCCTCACCAACTATTTCGATTAGCTTTGCCTCAATGGATATATGGAGGTCTTCATAGGAAGTGTCAAGTTTATCGTAACCTCCTTCCTTGATGGATTCCAGTCCGTTAAGGA
Source organism: Candidatus Methanocomedens sp. (assembly GCA_013374385.1). GTDB lineage: Archaea > Halobacteriota > Methanosarcinia > Methanosarcinales > Methanocomedenaceae > Methanocomedens_B. The sequence continues at coordinate 10,743 of QBUR01000185.1, forward strand.
TATGAGTGCAATCATCCCTGGATATAGTTCCAGTTTCTGCCAGCATAATTACATGTGCCGTATCTACCAGCAGGTCTGCCGTGAATATGTGCCTGTCTGTATCCATGGAGGAAAGATAACTAAGCACGTTAGGGTCATCCCTGTTTAGTCGACCTCTGCGTAAAATATTATTCATAGTAACCACAATATATATTATTGTTAAAAGGAATAAACTTTTTGAATGGTTTTTTTTATTTTATGTGCATCTGTCACTACATTAAATAGCCTTTCAAAATCTGTTTCAAAATGCAGATGACCGCTGCACCCACAGTCGGAACATCCAAAACCGTTAATTGTTCGGGTGGTGTGCCCGATAGCTTTTGAAATGGTACATTCAATGTCAAGGTCTGTGCAGGTAAGTACAATTCCCTTTGGCCTGGTATGGGGCAACAGGTAATCGATATGCCAGTGGCGGGTAAGGTTGTTGCCAGCTGCCACGCCCAGGTGGCGTATCACCCTTGCAAACCCGCCCGCACCTCTGGCAGAACCTGTATAGGCATAAAACCCGGCAAGGAACGTTTTCGTGCCCAGGGCACCTACTGCAGTGTCTATATCCTCATCAAGTGCAAGTATGAGGGAATATGTGCCCTTGCCTTTGGGTACATTAAAGGTATGTTCATCCATTAAAAATACATTAGTGGTAAGGTTTAAACCGATTACCTTTCAACCGTTTGGTTCAACTGAAAAACACCCCAATACACAACAAATTATTTATATTGACAAGTAGTTTGAAGGCCACGCATAATCAGAGCATATAGCATATTTTATGCAAATTGCATGTGAAATGCATAAATAAGTGTTAATGTGGTTTTGATTTCCAATTAACAAAACCGTAGGGATTAAAATATCCTATGGCACATGGGCATATCATGCCCGAACGCAGCAAAACTGCGTGAGTCAGGCCACCTCGTGAGTGGTCATACGGAGGATCAATAGTGAGTAAAATTATCAAAAAGACAAATCTGCGCGTATCAGGTCTTATCAGCGACCTCAAAACCGCATCCCGTGAGAATGATGTGAAAATCTGGCGGGACATTGCACTGCGCCTGTCACGTCCAACCAGAAATTACACAGAATTGAACCTGAGTAAGATAAACAGGCACACCTGTGAGGATGAAACTATCATAGTACCGGGAAAAGTACTGGCATCAGGTACCCTGGAACATAAGGTGAATGTGGTTGCACTGGGTTTTAGTAAGTCTGCCAAAGAAAAGATAGTCGAAAAAGGAGGCTCATGCCTCACTATCGAGCAGCTAGTTAAGGAAAATCCCAGCGGCTCGAATGTAAGGATTATGCAGTGAGGTGCAGTGAAATGACAGTTATTAATGCAGATGGGATGATACTGGGACGGCTTGCCAGTATACTGGCAAAAAGATTGCTTGCAGGTGAAGAGATTCAAATAATAAATGCCGAGAAAATTGTAATTTCCGGCGATAAGGTAACTACTTTTACTGAATATAAACAGTCGGTGGACCGTGGAAACCGGGAATTTGGCCCGTATCACCCAAAGCGACCAGACCATATAGTAAAAAGGACCATCCGGGGCATGTTGCCGTATAAGAGAGCTAGAGGCAGGGATGCTATGGCAAGACTCAAAACCTACATCGGAGTGCCTGATGAATTGAGCCGTGAAGAGGCTGTATCTGTTGAAGGGGCAAATATGAAAAGGTTGAGTTCGGTAAAATATATCAGGCTGGAAGAACTCAGCAGGAAACTGGGAGCCAATTTATAATCTGGAGGAAAGTAAATGGTCAAGATTATCAACACATCTGGAAAGAAAAAGACCGCCATTGCCAGAGCTACAATTAAGGATGGCATCGGCCGTGTAAGGATCAATAAGAAGCCTCTGGAAATATTTAAACCTGATCTGGTAAGGCTTAAAATGATGGAACCCTTATCCTTAGCAGGGGACAAGATTACTTCAAAGGTCGACATTGACATTAATGTAAAAGGCGGCGGTATCATGGGACAGGCAGATGCTGTCAGGACCGCAATCGGTAAAGGTCTTGTTGAATGGAGCGGTGACCTGGCACTGAAGGATATTATGCTCGGTTATGACAGGAATCTGCTGGTTAACGATTCAAGGCAGAAAGAAACTAAAAAGTTTGGCGGACCTGGCGCAAGAGCCAAGACCCAAAAATCATATAGATGAGTCAATAAGATGATACCTGTACGATGTTTCACCTGTGGAAAGGTCATTTCCAGCCTTTGGGAAGATTTCGAGAAGCGTGTAGCTGAGTTGGAAGAACCTGGTAAAGTGCTGGATGATCTGGGCGTTGAAAGATATTGCTGTCGTAGGATGTTGCTAACCCACATCAAACTGCTGGATAAGTTTGCACCATATCAGTAGGGGTTGTAGGGTAGCCTGGACCATCCTGCGGCGTTCGGGACGCCGTAACCTGAGTTCAAATCTCAGCAACCCCACTTCACTATATCAATGAAGCCCACAAGGCACTATTGGTAAAATGAAAATAATATCATGTATCGGATTGGAACCATTCCCGGAGGGACTCCGGGAGCACAAGTATTGAATGTAAATAAATATTAGCTGGATTAGTTTTAGCTGGACGTATAAATACTTGTTAGTTTAGCGGTCACAAGGCCGTATTGTTTTTGAGGCGAAATTGTTGAATACTAATAAATTAACCCGTTATGAGCGTGCGAGAATTATCGGCGCACGGGCATTACAGATATCTATGGGAGCACCTGTGCTTCTGGAAGATGATTCTGGCGAACCCATTGATATCGCATTCCGGGAATTGGAAATGGGTGTCATCCCAGTCACGATCAAAAGGTTGGCCGATGTAAAAATAGCACAATAACAAATTATATTGATTCAAAGGTGAAGTGAATGGAAATTGAAAATGAAAATGAAAATGAAAATGAAAGTGAAAGTGAAATAAAAGATGC
>QBUR01000113.1 GCA_013374385.1 Candidatus Methanocomedens sp.
TCAGGTGTCCCTCATCCTGTGTAGTTCCTAATATTTTAACCTTATATATTCCTCTCTATGTATAGCATATTATCAAACTCGAAAAGTAAGCGAGTGAAGGGGGGGCGTAAAGTGACAAAAACTCCTCAAACCCCCGTCCTCCGAAACTGCACAACCCCCACCCCCACCATAACCCCCGCAGCCACAGCCAGCCCGACCATACCTGCCACAGGCATACCTCCCATAAACAATTCCCGTACGCTGTCTATCGCATAGCTCAGCGGATTCACCATTGCCAGCAGTCTCAGCCATTCCGGCATTTTATCATACGGCATGAGCGCATTGCTTGCAAAGAACAGCGGCATACTGATCATGCTGTTCACAGCCGCATAACCGTCGTGGTCGCTGATATACAGGGCAAGAGTCGTGGAAAAAGCTGAAAACAGTATACCGAACAGGAATAATGTGAGATATACAAGGACAATGTTGAGCGGGCTGTGTATCCTCACCCCCAGCAAAGCTGCGATCAGGAGGATCACAGTAGCCTGAAGCAGCCCTCTGGTGCTGATAAACAGTATCTTACCCAGAAGGATGCTCTCTCGTGGTGCAGGCATGGCAAGGAACTTGTTCAAAAACCCGAGAACCTTATCAAATATCAAAAGAGCCCCTCCCTGCAGCGAGGAGAACAGCATCGTCATAACCAGTATGCTCGGTGTCAGGAACTCAAGATAATTGTCAGTTGTCGTGGGCAGGGTAAGCCCTACCAGCACCAGCCATGCCGCAGGCGTAACAAGAGATGCCACCACATTGATCCGGCTGCGACTCCATTTTTTAATATCCCGCTCAAAATAATATAATATCTGCTTCATCCCCGCCTCCGAAGCATGCTCCTGAACTTATGTTCATCAAATCCGGTCTGCTCTTCCGGAGTTTTGATATTCTCAAGAAAAACATCGTTCAGGGATGCGTCCGGTCCCAGACCCAGTTTCAGATTCCCAGGTGAATCCACAGCAACGATACATCCCCTGTCGATGATCGCCACCCTGTCGCAGTACTCATCTGCCTCCTCCATATAATGGGTCGTCATAAAAATCGTCATGCCGCGCGTCCTGAGTGAAGAAATATGCTCCCATATCGTCTTTCTGGCAGCCACGTCCAGCCCCAGGGTCGGCTCATCCAGGAACAGCACCTCAGGCTCGTGAACCAGTGCCTGTGCCAGCTCCAGCCGCCTGCGCATCCCGCCTGAGTATGTCCGCACAAGATCGCCCGCACGCCCGGTGAGCCCCAGCAGTTCGAGCACATCATCCACCCGGGTGTTTCTGTCCGGCACACCGTAGAGTTTGGCATACAGCATCACATTCTCGCGCCCGGTCAGTTTTATATCAACAGCCATATCCTGCGGCACATAACTGATGGTCCCCCGTACCTTCTTTGCATCCTTCACAACATCATATCCGCAGATGCGGGCAGAGCCGCTGCTGGGTTTAAGCAGTGTGGTAAGCATCATAACCGTAGTGCTTTTCCCGGCACCATTAGGACCCAGCAAGCCGAATATCTCGTTTCCCACTTCAAGATCTATATGGTCCACAGCGCAAATGCTTCCGAAGTACTTTGTCAATCCTATAATGTTAATTACAGATTTCATGTCATCAGTCAAATTTGATTTTATTTCTGATTTCCCTCATCTTCTCATCCCAGTCAGGAACATCTTCCGATATCAAGATATCGACGGTGCCTCCCTGGAACTCTCCATCACCTGCCTTATCTTCCATCCATCCTTCGATCTCAAGGTATGCCTTTTTTAGAGCTTCAAGCACTTCAGGATCAGCATTCCATAGTCCGCGCGCCTGGGCTTCCAGCAGCCGCCTTGCAATCTCTTCAAGTGCATAGGGATTGTTCTCTTCAAAGAACCGGCGCATCTCATTATCAAGTATAAAAGTTTCTGTTATATTATCAAATATCCAGTCATCCACCTCCTGTGTAGATGCCTCCCAGCCGTACACACGCCCTATCCTCTTCGAAATATCGCCGGCTCCTTTATAGCCGTGCTGCTTCATCCCCTCGATCCACTTCGGATTCAGGAGTTTTGTCCTGACCACACGCCTGATCTCATCTGCCAGGTCCCTGATCTCAACATGCCCGGGTTCCCTGGTATCTCCATAATAGTTTTTCACTTCGTTTCCTGAAACATGACGCGCCGCCGCAGTCATCCCGCCGTGTGTGCCAAAATAGCAGCAGCAGCCGAGAAGGTCATATTCATCACTTACAACCTTATTGAAGGTTGCATCTACTGTTTTCAGGCTGGCTGCAAGCTGCTGGTGTGCTTCTTTGCCGCTTACATCCTTGCCATAAGCATAGCCGTTCCAGTAAAGGAAGACCCCGGCCAGATCCTTCTCTTCCTTCCATGCGCTGGCATATACGGCAAGGTTCACACCATTACCATATGTTCCCGGTTTGCTAGAAAATATCCTGAAAGTAGCATCTTCCCACCCGCTACCGTTCTCTACGATCTCAAGTGAGTGCTTTCGCAGATAGTTCTGCTCTACAGGTTCATCCAGTATGGCTACCGCTTGAATTGCTTCATCAATAAGTTCGATGCAGTTTGGAAAATTATCCCTGGTAATGGCTGAGACCCTGATCGTGACATCTATCCTGGGCCTGCCGAGTTCAGCCAGGGGAATGACCTTAAAGCCCTTTACCCTGCCGTTGCTCAGCCAGACAGGCTCAACGCCCAGCAAGTTCATGATCTGTGCCATCCCTTCGCCATCAGCCCACATGATGTCACTTGCCATCCAGTAGAATGCCACGTTCTCAGGAAGACGGCCTTCCTCTTTCATGTATTTTTCAATTAATGCCCGTGACAGCTGTTGGCCCACTTTCCAGGCAGCTTTAGTAGGTACCCGGTTCGGGTCCAGGGAATAAAAATTCCTGCCTGTGGGCAACACATCGTCCCTGCCCCGTGTGATCAGACCCGAAGGCCCTGCAGGGATGTATCCCCCTTCAAATCCGTGAAGCAGCGCATCTATTTCCAGGGATGCTTCAATACGCACATCAAGGTCAGCAATGCGCTCCCTGACAATTGCTAACCCTGTATCAGGCCCGTTCAACCTGTTTCCCAGGATTTCCTTCGCCAGGACAGTTGCATCTGTTCCACTACCGGCCAGACATTTGCGTATAACATCTTTGGATATGATATCGATCTCTTCAAGGAGTTCACCATAGGAAGTCCCATCATCCGAAACTGCACCCTGGTTTGAGATAAGCTCATCAAGATCAAGGCCGATCAGCCCTGCTACTACCCGCCTGAGCGAAACTCCTCTGGCACTATCGTCATAGCGCAGGATTGAGTTGATGAAATCAACACGATGTTCACCTTCGGGCATCCCGCCAAAAATATGCATCCCGCTCTGTATCTGGGTATTCCGTATCTTACTAAGGACTTCATGCGCCCTGCTTACCACCTCACCAAACGGCATATCATCCTTGAACCTAATATCCGAAGTGAGATTTGATCTGTTTATCTCATCCATGACCAGGTGCTCAAGAGCATGTGCTCGCCCCCTATCGTGTTTTGCCTGCTCGTACTCACCCAACAGCCGGTCAAGCTCTTCAAGTTCGTCATAGAGTCCCCCGCTTGTCATGACGGTCTGCATATGGTCGACCAGGCAGGCAAGCGCCCTACGCTTGGCAATGGTTCCTTCCGGCGGATTACCGGCATTGTAAATATAGAGATGTGGAATGCTGCCGATACTGATGTCTGGATAGCAGTCACCTGACAGACCCACACCCTTGCCTGGCAGGAATTCGAGATTACCATGTGTTCCGATATGCACCAGCACATCTGCCTTGAAAGTGTTCTCAAGATAACGGTAGGTTGCCAGGTACTGATGCGTCGGCGGTACTTCAGCGTCATGCAGTATCTTGCACACTTCCCCGTCACATCTGCTGCCTGCACAACCACGCTTCGGCTGTACACAGACCACAGCATTCCCAAAACTGACACCTGTTATAACAATCTTATCTTCATACACCATTGCCGCAGGAACGCCCTCCTTCGCTTCCCCGGGAGGGTTGCCCCACACTTCGATCATCTTTTTCCTGACCTTAGGGCTAAGGTTATTGAAGAATTCTTCATATTCATCCTTTTCCACAAAGTCCAGCACACCCCCGTTTCGGACAATTTCACCAACAGTAGTCCACCTGAACTCTGAGATTGCCTTTCGCTGCAAGATCGTGTCAATTAATTCCTTCCCATTGGCGGGTGGATCTACGACATAACCGGCATCGTGCATCCGGTTCAATATTCGTGCTGCACTTTCAATAGAATCAAGGTGGGCTGCACCGCCAATAGTGGCTTCTGCACCAGCACATGGGTTATTGTGCAGGATAAAAGCCACCCTGCGCCGAGGCATAGGCTTGCTCCTGAGGTTCAACCATTTTTCTACCCTCGACGCCAGTTTGGCACATCGTTCCTGAATGGGATGGCGCTCAATATAGTTATCCTGCACCAGGCCGGCACTAATGATGATGGGTTCGATCACACCTTCAAATTCCGGCATTGCCACGCTCCAGCCGATATCATTGCTGAGACCATTGGATTCCTCCCACCTGTCCATTGTCGTGTAGTACGAGATAATGGGTTGAAAGACCGGAACATCAAGTTTCATTAACAGATCAATACCATGCCTGGAATCTGAAGCATCATTTATCTTAGTCTTTTCACTCACGACAAAAAAAGGTGATAGCTTAACAATGGCATCCACAACAACTTTTCCATTTGTTACAAAGTACTCATTAAATACTTCATCCATCCCTTTGGTACCTAATTCATCATCCCTGACAGAATACGAAAAGACCGGTATGACACTCAGATTCCTGCTTTCAAACTCACGGATCAAGGCATTTTCTGTATCCAGTGTATTGTTTACCCATGAAGTCCTGGAAATCACAATCCCGACCGTTCTCCTGCTCTTCGGTTTGCTCCATGAAAGGTATTCCTCGATATTTGTGAAATGGTGCGGTGCATCAGGGTGGTACAGCCCTTCCCAGGCTAACTTTTCCGGTGGCCCGGCATTCAGGTCAAGTCCCAATACCTCTTTTCCTATATAGCATAGAAGGTTGGTAAGATTCGTCTCTCCATTATACATTAAATAGGAATAACAGGCTGCTACAGTCGCAGGTTCCACTGTTGAAAATACCCAGTGGGATGGGTCATATCCAAGACAGATGATGGGAACCCTGCCTTTTAGTTTCTCTAATCTTATCTCCAGTTCCTCCCAGAAGAAATTGGCTGTGCGATAGAGGATGATCACATCTGCCTCTTTACATGCTTTAAGGGCGTCTTCCATCTTCTCAGGCTCATCTTCTATTGAACTGGAAGAATATGCAGCCAGTTCAAATCCCAGTTTTTCGCTTGCTTTTAATAGTGCAGGGATGTACGAATTCCACATGATAGCTGCGATTTTCATATTTCTTCCTCTAAATCCGTGATAAAGACCCAGGCTTATTAGCATACTGCTTATCTCATATCTTACAGATGATGCACATCCGTTTTGGATCCCGTCTTTATTATAAGATAATACGAGGTATGAGTCTTTTCAGATGATATTTCATAGGTCTACAGTTACCAATTGTAATAAGATTATTTATATTTGTAATATCTTATATGTTAATGTTAGAAAATAATGTTTAATTAATGTTACATACTTATCTA
>QBUR01000112.1 GCA_013374385.1 Candidatus Methanocomedens sp.
TTCAAATAATGATTTTTTTCATGTTATAATTTCCTTATTCTATCGATCGAATATTATTCAGTTAAAAAAGTAAAATATCTCGTATTCCTTACGGAGCATAAAATCCCCCATCTCGCAGTCACCCGGTATACCCCGGACAAATGTCCAGGGCCTGTATATACTCCTTTTACACCTTACTTCCCCTCTGGCGTACAACAATAAAGTCCATTTTATTCAAAGATTTGATAATTTTTTTGCCAAATACAGACGGAAGTTTAGGCACTGGCTACTTCCACCTTAAAAACATCTGTATACGACCGTGCTTGTTCCTGCGTGACTTCAAGAACCAGTTGAATTGCCTCTTTAATATTTTCCAAAGCTTCTTCTTTGGTGTCTCCTTCGCTTATTGCAGCAGGAAGTTCAAGACATTGGACAGAATATCCACCCTCATCGGATTCTTCGAGTTTTACCGTGAATTGCATGTTCAATAGTTGGATTTGCAGTTATTTAAATATAGTACAATGAAGTCACCGGTATATTACCGTACAATGTACAGGGCCTTGTAAAAACCCCTTTACACCCTACTTCCCCAGCCCCAACACATCAGCCATCCCATACACCCCGGCCGACTGCTCCATCACCCATCCGGCAGCCCTGACAGCCCCCCCGGCAAACGCCTGCCTGCTGTGAGCCTGGTGCCGTACCTCGATACGCTCACCATCACCAAAGAACATCACCGTATGGTCCCCCACCACATCGCCACCCCGCACAGCGTGAATACCAATTTCATCTCCTCTTGGCGCAATTCCCTGGCGGCCGTACACATAATCCCTGCCGCCCAGCACATCATTGATAACTTCGGCAGCCTTCATTGCAGTGCCGCTGGGTGCGTCCTTTTTCATGTTGTGGTGAACCTCCATGATTTCCACATCGAACCCACCCAGTTTTCCAGCAGCCTCCTTTAGCAATTCCCAGAAAATATTGACACCCACTGCGAAATTAGGCGAAATGACCGCAGCCACACCGTTGTCATTGATGGCATGGTGCATCTGCTGCATCTGTTCCTCGCTAAAACCAGTAGTGCCCACCACAAGGTTGGCCCCGGCATTGGCAGCCCTGACCACATTCCCGGCCGCCGCCACAGCAATAGTAAAATCAATAACTACCTGCGTACCAGTTTCCCTTATCACGTTTTCCATATCATCCGGGTTAGATACAGGCACACCCAGCTGCCCGGAACCAATGGCCTCGCCCACATCAATGCCGGTATTAGTAATATCGAATGCCGCCGAGAGTTCCATATCCTGTGCGACAAGGATATTCTGGATAATAAGAGTCCCCATCCGGCCGCATGCACCCGTGACCGCAGCCCGTATCATTTCAAAGCGCCCCGATCGCCTGTAATTCTGCTATTAGCTTTGCCTCGTTCTCAGAACTGATGGGCGCAAGGGGTAACCTGAGATGTCCCGCAGCCAGACCAATCAGTTCAGCTGCTTTCTTTACAGGTATGGGATTTGTTTCAAGGAACAGTGCATCAATCAAGGGCAACAGCTCCTTTGCAAGCCTCTTCGCCTCTGCCCCATTCCCCTCATTAAAAGCCGCAACCATAGCCGTCATCTTCTCAGGTACGATATTTGCAGTCACGCTTATCACGCCTGCACCGCCCAGTTCCATTATGGGCAGGGTCATGGCATCATCTCCTGAGAACAACACAAAATCCTCATCCCGGGTCAGCCGGATGATTTCAGCAATCTGTTCCAGGTCTCCACTGGCTTCCTTAATACCGATAATGTTGGGATGTTGGGCAAGCTGGGCTGTCACCTCAGGCTTCATGTTGATACATGTCCGTGTGGGTACATTATACAAAATCTGTGGAATATCGGCATTATCCGCTATCCTGGTAAAATGCCTGAACAGCCCTTCATCATTGGGCTTGTTGTAATAAGGCGTTATAAGTAGTGCAGCATCAGCCCCGGCATCGGCTGCATATTGTGTAAGTTCAAGGGCCTCGGCCGTACTATTTGAGCCAGTACCCACGACCACAGGCACAGAACTACAATCCACTGTCAGCTCAATGAGGTCCTTATGTTCTTGAAAAGTTAGTGTGGCAGACTCACCGGTTGTCCCGGAAGGCACAATACCGGTAACTCCCTTATTTGCCAGGAAATCGATGTTGGAGCGCACTCCATCTTTATCGATTACATCGTCCTGGTTGAAAGGTGTTATTAAAGCAACAAGTACGCCATCCAGCATACCGAAACCACCTATAATTTACCTGATATAAGGTTGTCTGTTCTTCTTCCTTGTGATGTATCCGGCTATACGATTTCTGATAACCTTGCTCTCAACATCGGTGAACTGTGTGACAAGAGGCTTGTTTGCATCAAAATCACCAGTGAATACATCGCCCTTCTCATTCAGTAATTGATTTGCAAGAGATTTAATATAACTTGGTCTGATTCCCATTGTATGGCTCCTATGATTGTAATATGACCTGCATACTACTCCACTATTCATATATGTTTTCCTTCATCAATAATCGCATCAAAGGTTTAATGTATAAAAATAAGATATAATGTATATCGTTATGCCCGACATTGGTCTTATATGGGATTCCAAATTGCTGTTTGAACAGTTATTTGTGGAGCACGGTTTTGATTACCGGTTGGTACATCCCACATCCCTGGGTTCACCCTTTGTTCCCAAATTTAAACTGGTAATCATTCCTACAGGTTTCGCCAATCTCCAGTATTCTAATGTGCTGCAATCACTTATGCGCAACCGGCACAGGATAGAGGATTTTATAAAAACCGGCGGTACATTACTGGTCTACGGCGCCCTGACTGAATCGCATAACTATGACTGGCTGCCTGTGGAAATAGAGTATGTCCAGCACTACGGTCCTGCAGAACTGTCAGAACATTGCCAGCATAAAGTCTCAATGATTGTTGCGGATGCCAAGCCTGAATGTGACGGTTTATTCACCTCATGTGATGGCAATTGCATCATGATGAACGAATCCGGTGAACCAGTGCTTGTGACCAATGAATATGGCGAGGGACTGATTATCGCTACCACCATCCATGAATTTCCCACCCCTGATTTTATCCGGTGGGCACTTGATGGCTCAAAACCCGCCAGCCTGTAGTGCAATAACTTAACTCCATTCTACCCCACTCAATTCTACTCCACCCCCTTCACTCTAATCTACTTCACTTTACTGGCCGTTTTTTTAAGTCTTTCAATCTCTTCAGGGCTATTTATGGTGAGTACAAAGGTACCGTGGCACGGTTTCGTATAGGGGAAGATAATGTTGTCGCCGTCCACTCCCACATGGATGGGCGGTACGCCGATAATGAACACATCGAACATTCGATACCCGGGCTGGACAATATAGAGTTCACTGTAGTTGGAGCGGAGATATGCTACACATTCCTTAAACGTGACCTTGGAGAGCAAGACCTCATATTTCATTTTGTCGATGCAGCCCAACGTTCCACCTCCGATAGTATCTTAGACTTCAGCGGCCTGGGATTGTGTACAGCCTTTGCATGGATATTCGTAAGTCCCAGGTCATCACATTGCTGACCCAGGACCTGTGCGTTTTTTCCGAAAATGATGCCCACACTTTCCCCACTAACCAGTGCACTGGCAGTGGCAAGATATGATACTCCTGCATCGTTATGAATGAATACATAACAGATATCAGCATCCACGTCCTTCCCTGCAAGAGCGCCGATAGTAGTATCAAGGTCTGCCGTATCCTTTATATAATGTCCCGCCGGGTCAGCCGTCCTGACCAGTTCCAGCGCGGCATTATTACCTGCTATAGTTACCTGTGCCCCCTTCCTGTCAAGCAGGTCAGTGAGATATATTGCCAGGCTGGTCTGCACCGGCACCTCAGGACATCCCAATAATAACAAAACCCTATATTCTTTTTGCGATTTGATCAAATACATTCTCCTATGACATTGAACGTCCTATACCTAACCCTTTGGAAGTCAGTTTTTGCATCTCATTTTCATCAATACGCCCGCCGCCCTGTAACTTCATACGTTCCTTCAGGACACACCTGTTCCCCCTGCTTCCACCCAGCGGGTTCTTAGGGGTGCCCAGTGAGTTCATACACCTAGCCATAACCGCAGCGCCTCTGGCGAGTCCATCATCCACGAACACCACATTGTTCTCTGGTGAATCGTACAGGCCCAGTTTTTTAATCTGGTTGAGTATCAGCCTGGGTTTACATCCTGTAATGGCTGCGCGCCCTGTAAATCCAATAGCACTTTTTTCGGTGACCAGATTCTCGTCCATAGCAACCTTCACCATTCGTTGTGCCATATCTGCACATACCGTATCCACCACTGCGAACATGGTAGAAAGACCATAACGTTGATAGACCTCACCCCCTATCTTAGAGAGTTTTTCCAGGTCAGAACCATTTTCCCCCACATCACATCCGATAAGGGTTACGTCAATCTCCTTTGCTGCTTCAGGGTTTACCGGTACGCTTCCATACCGGCTTACATTATCTGGTACTACTTCAATAGATATTAATTCATTCAATTTTCCCGCATATTCTTGTATGGCCTTGCTCCGGCGCATCCAGGTAAGCAGTCCAACCGGTTTGTTTTTGAACAGGTCAAGGGCAGTGCCCACTTTTTCATCTACCAGGTGGGTACCCTTAATGATAGCATCAGGGATGGCGCCGGCATAACCTGCAAAATTCCCTATGGTTTTAGCATAGGGGCTGTCGTCATTGGTGATCCGGCCATCAAGTGTGGTACCAAAATCAATGGAAACACATGGATTCCTGAAATCAATTCCAGCCCATTTTGCACCTTCCTTGATTCCTGCAGTGGCCAGTTCACCTTCCATTTCATTTGCCACCACTTCAAGACCGGAAGCACCTGTGGGAGGGAGCACACCGCCTACTGCACCTGTAAATACTATCTTCTTAATCAGGCTGAACTTCCTGAAACGATTGTGCACATTCTCAATTGACATGGCAGGTATCATGTTCTTTGGCGGCACTCCCGCCATCAGGCTTCCGTCGGCCAGGGCTTTGATAAAGCTGCCCACTTCATCAGGAGAATTAAATCCAGCCACTACACCGGTTGAGCGTACTACAAAATGAAGGTCTTCCTTGACATCAAGGTTGGCGCTCTTGACTGATTCTATGAGTGTATTGCGCACCAGTTCAGCCACTGATTCCTTAGTAAAAGATACACCTGTCAGGGTCTTGCCAAATATCTCTTCATTAGGTCTGGGACTCCTTACGTCCCGTGTCATTTTCACTGTCTTGTTAACCAGGCTGGTTTTGCCGTCCTCCAGGTTGGTTGCGGTAAGAATGGATTTGGTGGTGGTATTGCCCACTTCGATTGAAGCTACAATATAAAACGGTTTAGATTTCAGGTCCAGCAATCTGACGTATGGACTTTCAGCTATCCTGGGTTTTGGTCCGCAGATACGGTTGGACAGGATTGTTATTGGATTTGTCATGGTTTTGGTAAATTCTATATGGATTGTTATAGATATATTTTGGTTTATATGGTTTAGTGTAAAACACACACAACCATAAACCTATCGATTGTATATATTGAAAACCAAGCTGATTTTTTAATTTATAAATCTTCATGTTAGTACGATTTAGTATTATATGATTCTTTATTCTATAAGTCGATACTTTATTCTAAATTACCTTGTATGGAGTG
>QBUR01000111.1 GCA_013374385.1 Candidatus Methanocomedens sp.
TGATCATATTTTTTGAACATGGCTATACCCCAATTTTATTTACATAAAAAGTATACTTTTTATGTGATATATGCAATAAAAGTACTTAAAGGCTTCGATTGATATCGATAATGGGGGAAGGTGGAATAAAAAAAGTTGATTGATTTTGATGAATCGTTCAAGATGAAATATAGTTAAATGCTAAAAATCAAAACTTATGTGAAATATTATGTACAAATGTGAAAATTTGTTGATTCTGAGGGGTTTTGGGACAGCATGTATAGATTAGTCTGTGGTTTACATTTTTTTCATCTTCATCTTAATACCCCGCAGCTCTGCTGCAGTTGGGTGTGCCGTCGCAACGTTTGACTCTTTAGCAAACGGTTTTTACAGTCCTTACTCAAAAAGATACTTTTTTTCGGGTACTTCCCTGACAACAAAATCCCCATACTCTTCTTCAAGCATGAACAGGGTACGGGTCTTACGCCCTTCCTTTTTTCGGGTATATGATATCTGCCCCCCATTCTCAAGATACTGGGAATAAATAATGTCAAACTCTTTGCGTTCTGATTCCTTGAGTTCGATATGTCGGGTGCGGTCACGCACCTGGTCATATGCTATCAATACATCCGCTTCCCTAATCCTCTTGAGTTCTTCCAGGGTATTAGAGTCTGTGGATTCATCGATGTAAACGCTTTTCTTTAGTCCGGGAGACCAGCCTATACAACGATTTTCGAGATTCAAGATTGTAATGGGAATCCATTCTTCATCTTTTTGTCTGGAGGAATAGTTGACTTTGTTCAATGTGATATTGTATTGTTGCAATAGATACTAAACAGTTGTTCCATCCTAAAATATCTCATTATGAGGACAATCATTATAATCTGATTCTAAATATATCTCCACCCGAAATAAAGGGGTTCTGTAAAACATAATTAACAATGATATATGGTTAAATTGATATTGATTACTTTTTAAAATCAACCCCTTTTTCAAAAATCAAATTCGATGCACCCGGCTTCATCCTGCTACCAGTATCCTGCGAGGCATACTCAGTTTCACTTTTAAATAAACGGGCGCAAAGTAAGTATTAACACATGCGGTTTTTTACTTTTTTGTCTGTAGTTTAAAATCGCTAACCTACAGAATATGTCACCATTTTCCTATCAAGTCTCATATCAGCAGGGTCGTCCTCCACATCAAAATGAGGAATCCCATATTCCTCGTTCATTTCAGCAACAATTCTCTCGAAATCTGACCCAGCCATCAGTTCCCGAAAAAGCACAGCCATTTGCCCGATCTTTTTGTAATCACAGAACCACTGATGCAGGATAAGATCTACACCTTCATATCCTACAAAATCCCTGAATGCATCTTTGTAATACATTTCGCTCTTACAGCAATCAAGATAATATAATTGATACGGTTTTTTATCTGGATGTTCAAATCCTGCTTTCATTGCATCAGTAAAGATATCCACATCGTCGCTCAGACTGATATGTTTACCATATCCTGCATGGGATTTTAGGTATATGACATCCTCATTTATTAAAGATTCTTGCCAGAGTTCCTGCAGGTCTTTATCATAATCCCTGCCGTGGACAAGGCGTATGCGTGCAGTAATATCGCTGTCGTCATAGCTGAATGTAGTCCTTAATTCATCATACCCGCTGCGATGTTCTGTAACCCTAAAACCGATGTTCCTGAGCCTGAGCCGGGCTCCCTGGAATACACTATAGTCGTAATAAGCATCCCACGGGTCAGGACCTATCAGGAGGGTAGCATTAAAACTACCTCCATCGAACAGCATGTCATATCTAGGTGTATTCCGGGCATTATGGGTCATCAATGTTGTTTTCTCTTATTTTCAGTGAATATAACATTAACGCATTGGAAAGCCTGTGTTCATCTGCAGTTAGTTTGAACGGGCACTGTTCCAAAAATCAGTTATTTTGTTGATACTGACTTTGAGTAAAATCTGTGTAAATCAGTGAAATCTGTGTCTATAAATATAAAAAGACACGGATTTCACTGATTTACACAGATTTGTCGTTGCATCTGCATATGATCTATTCGCTGTATAACTGAATTTTGGTATTGTGTCCACATACCATAGTAATTTATTTAACATTGTAATTCACATAAAATCTGCCAGTCCCAACTGCTTGGAAACATCACTCTCGAACAGCGACTTGATCTCAAGGTTAATGAGTTCAAGTCTTTGTTTGGTGTAATCGCTAATTCCATATTCTTCAGCTATCTGGAGTGACACTTCCATATACTTCTTTACCGACCCCTCATGCACGGTCAGTACAATTTTGCCGTTGCATTTTGGACATTTACCCAGCAAAGGAGGACGTCTGAATTTTCGGTTGCACTTTACGCACCGCACCTTCTGTCTTGAAAATGCCCGCAGGTTACCGATAAGGTCAGGCAGGAAATGTGACTTGATGACCCGCTCTGCAACATCCCGCTCATCCACAGCCCGTATTTTTTTTGCCAGTTCAAGTTGTGCCGTCATTTTCTCAATCATGCTGCCCAGTGTCTTGTAAGCGCTGTTGGCAGGCCCCATTGCAATGTCGGATGTGTCATGGGTAAAACCCCAGCCATCATATTGTCCGGGTGTACCCAGCCTGCCAGTTACGGTATCCATCAACTTTTCCAGGTCTTTTGGATTGGCATAGTCCATTGTAGCTTCATAGAACTCAAGGGGATAGCGGCGTAGTACGTCAATATTATGGGCTTCCTTGTCCACTTCACTGGGGTCAATACGGGTAGTGAGTACCAGCGGTGCATCCATCTGGCCCCCCCGTTTATCTGGCAGGTACGAGCGTGAGAAGTTCAACAGCCCGTCCATCAGCAGCATGACACAGTCCTCATCACCGTCACAATTCCGGCGTTTGGCTGCATGGAAAAAAGGATGAGCCCAGCCTACCGAAGCCCTGGTAAAACCTACCAGCCGCCCCAGTACACCTGCGGAAGTATGGGGTGCCAGCCCTATGATCAATATTCCTACCAAATCGTTCACTGTGCTGGCATTGTAGTATGGTTCAAGACCATAATATTTCACCAGCAGATCATCAATGAAACAGGCAGCTTTTAGCAGATATTCTCCGCAGTGATAGGATACTACCAGATCCTGCACATTCAGTTCCATAACCTGCGATGGGTCCACGAGTTCTTTTCCATCCATATCAACCGTGTATCCGAGCCGGTGCATGGTCTGCACATCAGTACCAATCTCAGCAGGTCTTATATGGGTCAGGGGCAGGTCTGACATATCATACCGCACAGTACCATCCTTGAAAGTGATCACCTCGTGCCTGGCGCGCAATATCCCTTTTTCAATGGGTTCCGGTGTCTTATTTTTGGATATCAGTCCCTGTACACCCTTGAAACTGGCCAGGTTATCCCGCTCACCAATATTCGCAAAGGCTTTGAGATATTCATCCTTGAAATTAATAGTAAGTTTATCAGCCGAGGTGGTCTCAAGTCCACATTTGGGACATACCGGCTCCCCCACCTCAATATTACATACCGGACAATGTAATTTTGCCCGGGTGGGTCCTCCGCAATCGGAGCAAAAACGCCTGAAAGTTGCCGCTCCGCATCTAGTACATGCCCTGGTATCGATTTCCACTTCAAATGTACCCACGTTTTCCTTGAAAGATTTGGAATAGCTCTTTGCTTCTATCATAGAACGTTTGCGCCCACCCGCATCACCCACAGGGAACAGCAAGTTCGGGGCAGGTTTCATCTCACGCTTATCAGATTTTTCAGGTCTGCCCATTCTGGAACCGATACGGTACGGTGCCCGCATCCTGATAGTGAGCTGGCTAAGGTGGTTGACCATATCCATTGGGTCAGGCTTCTCATCTACGGAAGCATTCCTGACACGATGCAGGGAATCGTCAAGACCCAGGCACCGAACCAGGGGTCCCGCCTGGTCGATATGGACCTTGTTATCGTGTACACTGTGCTGGACAAGCAGCATTTCCATTATGTGCTTGATATCGCTATCAACAGGAAGTACCAGTTCTGCGTTTTCATACGTTGCGTTGTGCTCCACATAGGTTGAGAGTGTGAAAATATCCTGTGAGGTGACATCATGCCACAGGTAAGTGTATTGTGGATGAAGCGGGACCTGAAATTTATCAGATAATTCCAGTGCCGTAGCGCCGGAAGGTTTGGTAAGTTCTAATTCCTTGTATGGTATATCATTCCCCATCTTTGCAGCCGCCGTCTCCAGTTCCTGTATCCACCATTCAAAACAGTATCCTGAAGGAATCAGCAGGTGATTATTCTCAAGGAAATCCCCGTAGTTTATCAGCAACTCGCCGATGTCCAGTATCTGGGATACGGAACTCCTGACCTGATAAGCCTGTTCCATGGAATCAACCCTTAGCACATTACCATTGAACAGACGTACAGTCGGACCTTCCAGACTGTCCACGGGAGCTATGCCCAGCGCCTTGCCCGGTCGTTCCACTTTAATCTGGGTGCCAGCTGCCAGGAAATCATCCATCAGTACCATGGTGGCAGGGCTGGTACCTCCACCCGCAAAGCTGGTGTTCCGGCTGCGTCCATACCTGAGCCTGAAACCCCCTGGCCTGGATGGATATGAAAACACGGGCCTGCCGGCAATCAGGTCTTGCAGGTACTTGTCCTTGGGTTTGACCTTGACACCGTCTGTATCATCCAAATCATCGTCTTTTTTTCCGCCACTAATGAACGTATCCAACCAGTCCCAGCCGTCCAGTTTGAGGTTGTCCACATGTTTTTTTATTTTCGGCGCTTTTAAAGCCAGGCCTTCGGCCATGACCAGACACATCCCCCCCCTGACCTTGTTTGTGGGGATTCGGGGCAGGTCCCTGTGACCATCCACTTCCGCATCCTCGGTGGGTTCCCCGTCTATGCATACGGGACAGTTTTCCACAATAAGTCGAATCTCTTCCTCGCTGGGAGTATATTGCAGGCTTGCTACACGTCTGTATAACTGTACCTCTTCCACATACCTGTCAACTTCGTTCTTGGTGGGTATGTACCTTCCAATATCCATGCTTCTCCTGACAAAATCGGCAACCAGTACCGAAAGTGCCTGTGCAGTACCGCCTGCACTCCTGATGGGGCCAGCATAATATATCCTTACAAATCTTGAACCATCGGCATTGGTCTCGATATCCACCCGGTCAATACCTTCAATGGGTGCCGCCACCACGCCTTCGGTAAGCATCGCCACCGATACCCTGACAGCGGCATCCAGGGCCTGGGTCTCAGAGTCAAAGGGTTGCACCTTGCCGGTAGCCACATCCACACCAATATGCAGTGCTGCCTCTTCCCGACTCATATCTTTTTCCAGTTCCCTGATACGCGGCGCCACTCCCTCGATGCCGATAAGTTTTTCCACCCTGTCTGCAAGGTCCTGAGCGA
This sequence comes from Candidatus Methanocomedens sp., assembly GCA_013374385.1. Taxonomy (GTDB): domain Archaea; phylum Halobacteriota; class Methanosarcinia; order Methanosarcinales; family Methanocomedenaceae; genus Methanocomedens_B. The sequence goes on from QBUR01000111.1 coordinate 5,410, forward strand.
GGGGTATCTCAATATTGGGTTGGGGGTCAAGTCCTTTACTTCTGGCTTTTGCTGCAATCTCAATGGCAGAATTGAGTTTAGAATCCATTAACACGAAGTATTCTTGCATACTTTGGCTTGCAGCTATTTCTTTCATGAGAACCTCTTTTCAGTATGGGGAATTGATTTCATGTTAAATAATAGTATATTACAAGATATAATACTGAGGAAATATATAACAAAACTATTAAATTAGATAAGCTACTTAAAG
>QBUR01000110.1 GCA_013374385.1 Candidatus Methanocomedens sp.
ATTTTCCTTCATACCTGATCCATCCAAAATAGGTCTTAACCTTACAACATTCATTGGAATAAACATTGATTCAAGCCGCAGGATTAACATTATCAACAAACTGAGAGACGTAGACGATATCCTGGAGATACATGAACTGCTTGAACCCTATGACCTGTTTTTGAAGGTCAGGACCTTTGATATAAACTCTCTCAAAAATAATGTGTTGCATGTCATAAATGAAATCTATGGTGTGCACGAGTCCAGCACACTCATAACGACAAAACGACATAAAGAAGAATCATGTAAGATCCTTAAAAAGGGGGAAGAAATTGAATGATATTTGGCAGCAATTTTGATGTGCTTGCCGGATTGTTGTTGCCCGAAATGTCATATGAATTAGCACGCACCATCGCTTTATTAATCGAAATCCCCGGAATCTTGATAATGCTGTATTCAGCCTTGAAATAAGAAGTTATTGGAATAATCAAATGTCCTCCAGAACGACCGACCGTCGGGATAGGTTTGCCAGATCATGGAAACTTTTAGGCATTCCATCCAAGTCAAAGTGGAAAGGTAGTCTCCTGAACAACAGGATACTATCAAGAGCCATGTCCAGGTTGATGGACCGGTTTCAGTCCCAAACTCTTCCAATACTCGAAGATACATGTTATGAAATGGGAAAGGAAGATTGCAAACAATTACAAGATACATTAAACGTCAAAGATACTTCTGCTTCGTCCTGTCTAGAACCTATGGAAATGATTTGCCTGCTAAACAGCATTGATTCCGAGATAATTTCAAAAAATAAAAACATTGCATCTATGAAAATTAATGCCTGTCCTTTCAGTGATGTATTGGTAGGTGTAGTGCCCAGTATTGTGGTCTGCAAAAACTATTTTAGAGGTACTATACAAACTATCAACAAAAATGCCACATTTATTCAACCTGAAATGAAGTGTAATGAAGATGAGGTGTGCGAATTTGTGGTCAACATTTAGGTCCAAATCCGATACTAAAGGCTCTTAATAATCATGATTTCAGGTTAATCTGCTTTTCCTGCACCACTGCGCACATCAACCGCAGCGCCCCTTTTAAACTTCTGCATTTCGACTGCGCTAAGTACCGCCTGTCCAGTTGCCAGTAATGTATCATTTTCATCCACCACCAGGACTTCGTCACTCGCTCTTACATCAGGGCTAGCTTCAATAACATGTCTGGCAAAAGCAGTTTTCCCATCCCGCACAAAAGGCACTGCATCAGCCATCACTACAACCCTTGATGCAGGCGCTGTCAAAAAGCTATGAAGCCGGGCACCCCCCTCCATGCTCAACGTTAGCACCCCATCCCTGGCACGGACTGTGGCAATACGCCCTCCATTAAATGTAACTTGCCGTACCCTTTTTGTCCTGGACAATAAAAACTCAGACCCGTCAGGAAACAGGGCTTTTCCTGCCCCCCGGCCGAACTGGAAATCAGCAATAATCCTCACCCGTTTCAAATGATCTGGCATATGGTATCTCCAGTATTACAATACATCAGTATCTAAGACCTTAACATTCGTTTTTGCATATGGCAATGATATCACTCAACACGGCACTGGCTGTCTCCATAGACCCTGCACCCTTCCCTTTCACACAGATGGGGCCTGCCAAATCAGTCCTGAGCAATGCTACGTTCAATGTACCACCCACTGCAAGCGGGTGATTTTTCGGAACCAGTTTTGGTACAACCTTTATTATGGCGTTATCCCCGTTCCGCACCTCACCGATAAGTTTTATCACCATTCCCTCAGCACCTGCCAACAAAAGGGATTCTGGTGTGATCTTAGTTATGCCGGTGACGTCAACGTCATCATAAGTTACATTCATCCCAAAAATAGAATTCGCAAGTATGACCAGTTTACAGGCAGTATCAATACCCTCAACATCATATGACGGGTCGGTTTCTGCAATGCCCAGTTCCTGGGCCTCACCCAGCACCTGCTTGTAAGAAAGGCCTTCCTCGGTCATGCGGCTGAGTATATAGTTACAGGTACCGTTTAAGATACCCTCTATGCTTATGATCCTATTCCCTGCCAGCGCTTCCCGGGCAAGGTTCAATATGGGCATCGCTCCGCCCACAGTCGCTTCAAACCTGAACTGGAGATCGCTCTTCTTAGCCTCTTCACACAGCAAGTTATACTTGAGTGCAAGAGGACCTTTATTGGAGGTCACCACATGACGGCTATGCCGAAACGCCTCAAGCATATAGGTAAGACCCGGTTCTCCGTCCTCGATATTGGTTGGAGTGGCATCTACCACAATATTATGGTCAATATCTTTTATCACATCAAGAGACGTAAGGTCTGATGTGGCAACCGAACCAGTTTCTTTTTTTCGCCCAATAGCAGCTTCAAGGTCCACACCATCTGGCTCGACACATGCCCCGCCCCTGTCAGAAATGGCCACTACTACCAGATTGATGTCCATATCGGCCAGATAGTCCTTTTTTTGTAAAATTGCCCGGGCCACACCCTGGCCAACCGCACCAAAACCAATTATAGAAAGTTTAACCGTTTTCATTATTTCACCTTTAGGAATCTATTTCTATTGGTTCAATTACCAGTAGGTCCTTTTCTGCTGCAACACGTTTCAATATATCCACTGCTTTGGTAAGTTCTGTCTTATCCGAAGCACTGATGACAACAGAGGCAGAAGATGGTTCATCGATGGCGGGCATGGAAATTGATACATTCACCACCTCGGCAAATCCTGTACTGTCAATCTGGTCAATAGTATCGCCCATACCACTATGAACAATATGCCCGATAAGTATCAGGGTCACCGATTCGAGTCGGTATTTCTTATTCACACTGACAACACGCATATCATTGCGTTCCAAATTGTCAATGATCTCATCTAACCGACCACTGGTTAACTGGAATACGACCTGTACCGGAATGGCACCACTGGGGGTCCGCTGGTCATGGTGATGGATGACACTCATTATATTGGCACCAGACTCTGACACCGGTATCAAGGCCCGGACAAGCTGTCCGGGCACATCCTTTAATTCAAGGTCCATTGAAACGATCATTAAGCGTATTCCTTTATGTGATTATTTAACTGTAAAGGTATCATCAAATTTCATACACATACACCTTTTTGTGTAATAAGGGTTTTGTGCAAGGGTTTTGTGTGACGGAAGAGTTTTGTGTAAGGTTCTTGAACTTATGATTCACCTTGTTTCATATCATTGAAAAAATTCATCAGCGAGAATTTCACTTTCCCTGGTTCCACATCAATAATCTCACCCTGCTCATCTGCCGGGAACTTGTTAAACACCGAATACTTTTTCCAGCGGCGAAGAGAACCAGTTGTGTACCGGCCATCCAGCAATATACGGGCACCATAGTCAGATGGGGAACGGATGACCCGGCCCATGGCCTGCCTTACCTTGCGTATAGTTGGTATTAAGATGGCATAATCCCAACCAAGTCCGGGATATTCGTGCTCATAGGCTGATTCAATGGCACGCATCCTGTCGTTCAATGCAGGGTATCCGATCCCTACGATGACCACAGTCCTGCCCCGCCCGTCCTTGTAATCCACACCTTCACTCAGCGTACCCCACAGGTATGAGAATATCACTGCCTTATGACCGGACTCGCCTGTCCTGAAGAACTCATCCCGTATCTCACCTGAAGATATGCCAATCTCATCCAGGTAAACCGGTACGTCTGTGGTGATGCGGTCCCGGTACATCCTGGCTTCGTGATAACTCTGGAAGAACAAGAGTACATTGCCTTCACTGTGCTGGATGATTTCATCCAATATGTGAGTAAGTTGTTCGATGTTGGCAGGGTCATCCCTGCTTTTAGCAAAAAGGGGAGGAATATTGATAGCGATGGTCAGCCTGTTATCTTCGGGAAAAGTAATGCCATACGATATTTCCTCAACCGTACGCTTGATATCCAGGGTTGCCAGCGTCATTGGGAACGGCTTCAGGGTTGCCGACATAAGTATGGACGAGTACACAGACTGGAACAGTGGAGCGGTAACGCTGCGGGGTATACAGGCAACAAGTTCTATCCTGCTTTCCAGTTCGCCATCCCGCCTTCGTATATTTAGTATAGGATAATAGAGCGGGTCAGAAGAATGTTCCAGGTAGAAAGTGACAAACTCTGCACTGCGCAGCAGTTGCGAACGCTTCCGCCTTTTTGCATGTCCTGACTTATACTGCTGTTTATAGAACTCATCCAGGTACCTGCCCAGTTCAGCTGCCTCACCGAGCAGTTCACCCAGGTCAGTAATTCCGGCATCCTCTACCTGCTCCAGTAATAATCGTAAAAAATGGTCAGTCCTCTTTTTTGGGTCACATATGCTGATATCTTTCCACATACCAGGCAGATGCTCCCTTTCCCCAAACTCAAGTCTTGACTCACAGGCCTCTTTGAGGTGTCTCAACAGCAGTTTAAACAGTATCTCCATATCCTTGACGCGGTAGGAGTCGCTCATTGCCACACTTTCGTTGGCAGTTAATTCTTCATTGGCGTGTTGCAGGCTGTATTCGGGCAGGGTCAATGATGAATGGCTCCTGGCTGCGGATTCAATGTTATGGGCCTCATCAAATATCAAAATTACATCGTCCATCCCCCTATCCATCCAGCCAAGCATGTTGGCAAAGATATCCGGGTTAAGGATATGGTGATAGTTACATATCAACAACCGGGCATGGGACACCTGGCGTTTAACCAGTTCATACCCGCACATGCCTCTCTCATGCGCCCATTCATTCACATCCTCAGGCGTGCGCACGCCTTCATTGTACCAGGATGAAAAATCATCACTGGAATTGATTGAAAATTCATCCCATGTTGAAGGTTTTTGCATGTCTTCATCCTGCACTACCACCTTGTAAAAATGGGTGCAGTGACGCTCCTGCAAGTCCTTTATCTGCTTTGCCAGTTTTTCCCGCTCGGTTGAAAGAGTCCTGGTTACTTCAACAGTGGCATCATCGGGATGCTGCTTCAATTCCTGGTGCAGATGCCCAAGCCGTGCTTTGAGTTGTGATTGCTCTTTTTCCTTTTCAATCAGTTCAAGGGTATTTTCCCGAAGGATATTGCAGGTCTCATAATCTTCATCCCTGGGGCACATGTGCTTCTTTCCCTTTAGCACCACCACATTAATGTCATGCTGCTGCTTTATCTCCCTGGATTCATCAACGAACTGCTGCATTTGCTGGTGCACATTTGTTGCAATTATGACCACTTTATCCAGTTGCTGTGCAACGTCTATGGAGGGGGAGAGTGCGCTGAGGGTCTTACCGGTCCCGCATGCACCCTCGAACAGCACCACCTTGCTGTTTTGCAGGGCCTCATGTATGGAATCCATTGCCTCCTGCTGGTTGGGGTAACATGAAGGCTTGGGGAAGAATTTCATGTATTCAGGGGTCATTAAGGTAGAATTCAAGTTCTTCTTTAAATATGGTTGGTAATAGCGGAGTGAAACTAATGCACAACGTCATTATGGAAATATGATGAACATTATGGAAATGGTGGTACTTATCCATAATCCAGTTTTAGGTCATGAGTTACCGACTTCACGTTGAAACGGGAAGCATCTAGTGTCAAGTAAACCCTATAATGTATCCAAATACGCTATCAATACACATTATAATCTGACACTTTG
>QBUR01000109.1 GCA_013374385.1 Candidatus Methanocomedens sp.
ACCCTATTCTCTTTGGTGGCTTGACATCACTTGGTCGCACTACTTTACCCATGGTTGGTCCGCTGGCATTGATAAGCCTCTCGAACTCCATGGTAGTGATCACATTATCGTACAAACCGAATCCAAATTCATTATTTGGTTCAGGATTGTACACATCAAAACCTGCAGTCACCACAATAACTCCCACGTCCAGTTCGGAGAAGGTTTCCTTCTGGTCCATATCAATAGCACCGCGCTCACATGCTTTTATGCACGCACCACAGTCAATACAAATGGATTTATCCACCAGTGCACGCAATGGCACTGCCTGTGGGAATGGTGTATAGATAGCCTTTCTGGTACCTATTCCTTCATTGAACTCAGTGTATGGAACTTCAACAGGGCATTTTTCCGTACACAGGCCACAGCCGGTACACTCATCTATATCGAGATACCTGGGCTTGTGTTTTACATTTACCTTGAAATTACCAACGTAACCATCAACGTCCACAATTTCGGAGTAACTCATAATCTCGATATTCTTATTTCTGGCAACTTCTACCATTTTCGGACCGAGAATACAGATACTGCAATCGTTGGTTGGGAACGTCTTATCAAGCTGGGCCATTTTCCCTCCAATGGAAGGTCCCTGTTCAACAAGATATACCTTATGTCCCATATCAGCAATATCCATTGCTGCCTGCATACCAGTTACACCGGCACCAATTACAAGAGCTGCATCTGTCACCGGAACTTCACTTGATTCCAGGGGTTCCAGCAGCGCAGCCCTTGCCACGCCCATACGGACAAGTTCCTTAGCTTTATTTGTGGCATCTTCCTTCTCCCACATGTGTATCCAGCTGCAGTGTTCCCTGATATTCACGAACTCGAACAAATAAGGATTCAATCCTGCTTCTTCCACACAAGCCCTGAAAATCGGTTCATGGGTCTTGGGCGTGCATGATGCTACAAGCACACGATTCAGGTTCATATCCTTGATCGCTTTTTTGATCTCTGCCTGTCCTGCATCACTGCAGGTATATTTGTTAACTACAGCTGTGGTGACATGGGGCATGGTGGATATATAGTCCGCTACTGCATGACAGTCCACCGTACCTGCAATGTTTATACCGCATTCGCAAATAAAAGCCCCGATCCTGAGTTCATCTTCCTGCTTATTTTCAGTTATTGTTTCTTTTTGGGTCATATCGATCACTCCACCCCTTTATTGCTTTAATGGACTGGGCCCAAGTGCCTTTATCTTTTCTACAAAATCGATCATTGTTTCCTGAAATTTCTTGCCTTCTGCTGCAGACACCCATTCAAGATGGAGTCGTTCGCCAAGACCAAGGCGTTCCAGTGCTTCCACCATTTCCTTCATTCTTACGTCAGTATGCTCATTGCCTTCAATATAATGGCAATCACCTATATGGCACCCTGTAACTAAAACGCCATCTGCACCTTCTTTGAAGGCTTCCAGGATAAATGTGGGTTCTATCCTGCTGCTGCACATCACGCGCACTATCCTGTTATTTGCAGGGTACTGGAGGCGGGAAACACCTGCCAGGTCAGCACCTGCATAACTGCACCAGTTACAGCAGAACGTAAGTATATCCGGTTCAAATTCTAAATTTGAATCTAATTCTAAATCAAAATCTGTCATTTATAATCCCTCCCCGTAAGCCTTGATCACAGCCATAATCTGTGGGGCTGTGTAATGTCTGGAAGTAATAGCACCTGTCGGACATTCTGCAGCACATGAGCCGCAGCCTTTACAAACCGTAGGATTTATCTCGCACTTTTTTGTAGTGTATGTTATTTCCTCGGTTTCCACAACAACCTCCTTTAGTTCAGGAGCTTTGTATGGACAAACCATTGTACAGCGACCACAGCCTATGCACAGCTCCGGATCGACCACAGATACATTTCCAATGGTCTCAAGGAAATCACTTGAGAGGATCGTGCATGCCCTGGATGCTGCTGCTAAAGCCTGTGATACAGCCTCATCCACCAGTTTTGGTGCCTGGGCTGTTCCACACAGGAACACTCCTTCAGTTGCAAATTCCACAGGCCTGAGCTTAATGTGAGCCTCCAGGAAGAACTTGTTTGAATCCAGTGGTACCTTGAAAAGTGACCCAAGACCCTCATTGGTCTCAGGTGCCACCAAAGGCGCACTTAATGCTAACAGGTCATAATTTATGTCAAAATCCATGTTCAACAGGGAGTCATACATTTTTATTGACTTTTCACCAACTTCAGGTTCCTTGTCTTCAGTATAGCGCATGAACACTACACCAAGTTCCCTTGCCTGTGTGTACAGGTCTTCCCAGCGTCCGAATGTTCGGATATCGCGGTATAATACGTACACATTACGATCCGGATCCCCCTCTTTTAACCGGATCGCATTTTTCATGGCAACGGTACAGCAGGCTCTTGAACAGTATGGCCGTTCATTATTACGTCCACCTGCACATTGTATGAACACTATATCTTTAGCATCCGTACCCTCATCTATCATATGTTCCAGTTTGCTCTGGGTAACGATATTCGGGTATTTACCATATGAGAAATATCCCTCTGGCACCAGTTCATTTGCACCGGTTGCAATGATAGCCACGCCACACTGGATCTCCTCGTCCACGCCAGCTTTTTTGAGATGTGCCGTGAATTTACCCATGGAACCTTCAAGTCCTACAAGTTCGGTGTCAGTCATCAGTGTGATATTATCATGTGACCTAACACGCCCAATGATCGGTTCCAGCACTTCACTCGTACTGCGACCGTCCTGAAGTTTGGTATATGCATTTAGTAATCCGCCAAGTTCGGCACTTTTCTCTACCAGTGTCACATGGAATCCTTTGTCAGCAATGTCAATAGTTGCATTCATACCTGCAATCCCGCCTCCAATTACCAGGCCGGAATTGTTGAACTCAACTTTTTCCTTGTACAGTGGCTGTAAAAGATTTGCCCTGGACACACTCATCCGTACTATATCCTTTGCTTTTTTGGTAGCCTTGTCTTTTTCGTTCTGGTGCACCCAGCTGCAGTGTTCCCTGATGTTTGCCAGTTCGAACATATATGGATTCAAACCTGCTTCCATAAGGGTTTCCCGGAACAATGGTTCATGTGTCCTCGGAGTACATGATGCCACCACCACACGGTTTAGGTCATGTTCCTTGACCAGGTCAGCAATCCCTGCCAGACTATCGCTGCTACAGGCATATACTTCCTCTTTGGCAAATACCACACCTGACAGGTCCTTGGCATAATTCACCACATCTGGAACATCCACGATACTACCAATATTGATACCGCAGCGACATACTACCACACCGGTCCTGATCTCATCAGTAATTTCCTTTTCAGTGGGATACTGCTTTTCAGTTACAAGTTTTCCTCTCTCGCTTGAAAGCAATGATGAAGCCTTACTGGCAGCACCGCTGGCATCAGCAACAGTATCAGGAATATCCTTTGGAGCCTGCATTGCGCCGCTGACAAATATGCCGGGGCGGGTAGTCTCAACCGGACAATCGATCTTGGTTTTCACAAAGCCCAGGTCATCCATTTCCACATTGGCAATATCAACCAGTTGTTTACTGCTCTTTGATGGGGTCAATCCGATAGAGAGCACGACCATGTCAAACTCTTCCCGGCAGGTCCCATTGCCATCTTCACCCTCATACTTTAATGAAAGTTTATTGGTATTAGGGTCAACTTCCACTCCGGAAGGTCGGCTGTTTATGAACCTGACACTTTTTTCATTCTTGGCTTTTTGGTAAAATTCTTCAAAACCCTTGCCAAAGGCACGTACATCGATATTGAAGATAGTAGTCTCAAGTTCGGAATCATGTTCCATTGCCACCATAGCTTCTTTAGTGGCATACATGCAGCATACACTACTACAGTTGCGGCGTCCGATCTCAGGACTGCGGGAACCAATACACTGTATCCATGCAATTTTTTTCGGATGAGTGCCATCTGAAAGTGTTACATGACCTTCAAAAGGTCCTGAAGAACTCAACTGCCGCTCAAACTGCATTGATGTAACCACATCAGGATGGTCCATCCTGTACTGTTCCAGTTGTGTTGCATCAAAGGGTTCGAAACCGGTGCTGAGAATTACACTTCCCACATTGATCTCGATCTCCTCGCCCTTATCATCATAATTGATGGCATCGTTCTCACAAGCCTTGGCGCAGTTACCACACTTGCCCTTGGTCAGGTATAAGCATTTTTCTGCATCAATGGTATATACCCTTGGCACTGCCTGTGGGAATGCCAGGTATATGGCTTTACGATTGTTCCCACCTTCATTGTATTCATCAGGCACCTTAACCGGACATTTTGGTACACACAATCCACATGCAGTACACTTGTTCGGATCTACAAACGTGGCTTTTTTCTTTACCTTGACTGTGAAATCGCCTGCCTCTCCCTCAATACCTGTGATCTCACTGTATGTGAGCAGTTCAATGTTAGGGTGACGTGCAACTTCAGCGAGTTTTGGGGACAGGGTACACATAGAACAGTCCAGTGTAGGGAAAGTCTTGTCCAGCTGGGCCATTTTGCCGCCTATAGATGTGCTATTCTCGATCAGGTATACTTTCAACCCGCTATTTGCAAGATCAATGGCACTCTGTATACCAGCCACACCTCCACCGGCTACGGCTACGGCGCCTACTAGTTTACTCATTTCGCACCACCCCTGATCCTCTCGATAAATTTGCTATTCTCCACAAAGTTCAGGTCGATACCCAGTTCCTCAGGTGTGAAACCCATGGCAAGTCCTAAAAGCTGCGAATAGTGCAGCACAGGCATCCCATATTCTTTTCCGAACGTCTTTTTGATCTCTGTCTGGCCAACATCCAGTTGCAAATGACAGAACGGACATGCATTTACAACGCAGTCAACTCCTGCCGTAACCATATGGTCCAGTTTATTGGTTGCCATATGCAATGTTGTTTCCAGCACTGCAGTTCTTGCACCGCCGCCTGCTCCGCAGCAAGCCATCTTATCCTCATAATCCACTGATGTAGCACCTGTGGCTTCCACCAGTTCATCAAAGAACGTAGGATTCTCAGCACTTCCAAGATGCCTCTCCTTGCTTGGCTTGACTAAGTGACATCCGTAGTGTACTGCTACTTTCAGGTCAACAGGACTGGTTACTGCCTGTTTGATCTTTTCGACACCTACTTCCTGAAAAAGATATTCTACAATGTGGCGTACATCCTGTGTACCCTTAAACTCGTGTCCTACCTCAGAGAGTATCTTATTGACATCTTCTTTTAGGGCAGCATCTTTTTTTAACAGCAGGTTGGCGTCGGTCAGGGAACCAAAACATCCGTTGCAGACTGTTAACAGGTCATCCCCCATTTCCTCTGATAATGTGATGTTCCTGGATGCCATTGATAACCATGTGGTTTTGTCAAAGGACCTGAACACGCCAGGAGCAGGACAGCAGGAAGCACCTTCTAAGTCTTCCAGTTCTACATCTAACTTTTCCATGACCTTTTTGGTAGATATCTCAATACCGGGGTAACGGTTCGGGGCAATACAACCCAGGAAAAATGATAATTTGGTCATTTCTTTTCCTCCTCTTCGGCTACAATCTTATCAAACCCTGAAATAT
>QBUR01000108.1:0-1188 GCA_013374385.1 Candidatus Methanocomedens sp.
ATTTGAAGAAAATTACAGTAGTAGGTGCAGGTTTCGTTGGTGCGACCACAGTCCAGCGTATCGCAGGAAAAGAGCTGGGTAATGTGGTAATGACAGATATTATTGAAGGCATGCCCCAGGGTAAAGCACTGGACATGATGCAATCAGCTTCCATTGAAGGTTTTAATGTTGAAGTGCTGGGTACAAACGATTATAAAGATATTGAAGGTTCAGACGTGGTAGTAATAACTGCAGGTATTGCCCGAAAGCCGGGTATGACCCGCGATGACCTGATTAAAATAAACAGCAAAATTGTAGGTGACGTGTGCGAGAATATTAATAAATACGCACCAGAGTCCATTGTAATTGTGGTTACCAATCCCCTTGATATCATGACATATATTGCCATGAAAAAGACCGGATTCCACCCCGGCAGGGTAATCGGCATGAGTGGATTACTGGACTCAGCAAGGTTTGCAACTTTTGTTGCTATGGAACTGGGCTGCTCGCCAAAAGATGTGGATGCTATGGTACTTGGGGGGCATGGAGACACAATGGTCCCTCTGCCCAGACACACTACAGTATCAGGGGTACCAATAACTGAATTGATGGATGAGGAAACCATTGACAAGCTGGTTGAGCGTACCGTCAATGGTGGTGCCGAGATTGTTGAACTACTAAAGACCGGCAGTGCTTTTTATGCGCCATCTGCAGCCATAACGGCTATGGTAGAATCTATCGTACGTGACCAGCATCGTATTCTGCCTGCTGCAGTCTATCTGCACGGCCAGTATGGATATGATGGGATATACCTGGGCGTACCAGTGAAACTTGGGCAACAGGGTGTGGAAGCTATATTAGAACTTGACCTCACTGAATCAGAGCAAGCTATGCTGGATAAATCTGCGGAAGCTGTAAAGATAGGAATTTCAACATTGGATATATGAGTACATTGAACAACTTTTCCGTGTCAGATGCCGTTGAAGGAATAATCAAACAGGCAGAGACATGTCTGCCGAATGATGTAATTGTAGCCCTGAAAAATGCCAGGGTCTTGGAGTCTGAAAATCGTGCGAGAGCCCAGATTGATGCTATCCTGAAGAACATACTCATCGCAGATAACAGGGCCATCCCCATGTGCCAGGATACAGGGACAGCCATCATCATGGGGAAGAAAGGGCAACAGGTGTGGACGGTTTTTGATGAGGG
>QBUR01000108.1:1198-5553 GCA_013374385.1 Candidatus Methanocomedens sp.
GCCAGGATACAGGAATACTTGTATTTTTTGTTGAAATAGGTAGGGATGTTTGCATTGATTTTGACCTGGATGAAGCCATCAGGCAAGGTGTGAGGCAGGCAACAAAAAGTGTACCACTTCGTCCAAATGCAGTTGAACCCCTGACCAGGCAAAACTCAGGCGATAATACGGGAGATGGTCTGCCAGATATCAATTATTCTTTTGTTGACGGCAAGGCTGTAAAGATTACAGTAGCCCCTAAGGGGGCGGGTTCAGAGAATATGAGTGCTATCCAGATGCTAAAACCTTCACAGGTGGATAGTGTCAAACGGTTCGTGGTCGAGACCGTGCTCAAGGCCGGGGGTATGCCCTGCCCCCCCATCATCGTTGGAGTAGGTATCGGCGGCAGTTTTGATAAATCTGCCAGGCTGGCCAAACGCTCTCTATTGCGGGACATTAATGATATGGGCGATTTCGAGCAGGAATTACTGAACGCCATTAATTCACTGGGTATTGGTCCCATGGGGCTGGGCGGCAGGACCACTGCGCTGGCTGTACATGTGGAAAAGGCTCACTGCCATACTGCCTCGCTGCCAGTTGCAGTGAACATCCAGTGCTGGGCCAATCGGCACGCATCAGTGACACTGGAGGCAGGACATGACTGAGCACCATCTGACCACACCCCTGAGCCAGAATGACATTAAGGAATTGCAGGCAGGGGATATCGTCTATCTGTCCGGTACTGTGTATACAGCAAGGGATGAGGCGCATCTGCGAATACTTGAGTTGACCGATGAGGGAAAGCCGCTGCCATTTGACCTTGGGGAGGGCATCGTTTACCATTGCGGGCCGCTGATGAAGGAAGAAGGTGACGCCTGGAGGGCAGTGGCGGCAGGACCAACCACCAGTGCCAGGATGACAGATATGACACCCGGGCTGCTGGATAACTATACTGTCAGGGCAATTATTGGTAAGGGTGGAATGAAGGATATTGCACCTGTGTTGAAGAATAGGTGCGTATACTTGGCATATACGGGCGGATGTGCGGCGTTGGCCGTAGATATGATTAAAGATGTAAAGGGGGTGCACTGGCTGGAGTTGGGGATGCCAGAAGCTGTTTGGGTGCTGGAAGTACAGGATTTCGGGCCGCTTATTGTGGGAGTGGATGCTTTGGGAACTGACCTGTTCGGTGAGGTTATGGACCGCGCAGGGGAGTCTTTTATTAAAAACATATAATCTGATTTAAAATAAATAAAATGAAACTTACATATTTTCTCATATTCCTGTGTACCAGCATAAGCCTGTACGCATGGATAAATCCCGACCCGAACCTTGCTTTTAGTTTAACGACCCTGATGAACGGGAATTATTATACATTAGTTACAGCTATTTTTGTCCATGCTGACTATATTCATCTTGCAGGGAATATGTTATTCCTTTATTTGTTCGGTACATTCCTCGAAGACGAAGTCGGTCCTCAGCGTACAGGAATTGTGTTCATGACTGGTGGAATTTTTACCTTTATAATAAGCATTCCCTTTTATCCGAATTCGAATATGGTAGGTGCATCTGCTGCCATATTTACCTTAATGGCTGTAGTATTACTTGTCAGGGAAGCGGGCATTTCAGGCAGGTTCCTTTCACCCATCGGACCCCTGGCGATTTTGTTCTTTATATTTAACCTGGTTGCAGTTAATTCGAAAGAACCTGGTAACGTAGCATATATATCCCATGCCATAGGCTTTGTTATAGGGCTATTTTTTGGAGTAGCATGGAATGATGAATGGAAGAAAAGCCTGGCGTTTACTATAGTGCTGTTGGTAATGTATGTTATGCTGTATAATTTCCTTGTATCAACCTACCTCAACTAATTTTGTTGGATTTTCCACTAAAAGGTTACAACCTCAATCCCACATCGCATCCATTTTTGGAAGAAATTATGCCACATATTGGATATTTCAATTTTTCTTAATATATTCTATCATCTTAGGGGTCAGTGGCGGCGCAATCCGGGGTAACATCTTCATCTTGTAAATCCTGTAAATCCGGTCCGGAAATTCAAGTTAACTACACAATGTTAAAGATAACCATTTTTCAGCTGGAACAAAATTTATTTTGTTCCCACAACCAGCGTGGACCCGCCGTACGGCACAACTACAACCCGTGCCTGTGGACTGTATTGCAGAGCCGTAAATTCAAATGCTTCCTGTACACTGGACGCCGCCTTAAAATACGCCTTATTGGCCGTCTCTTCGGATAGGTCAGACACAAGGTACAGCTCGAACTCTTCTGCCAGTTTGCCTATCAGCGCAGCCTTATGCCCGCCCTGGATGAATCCATGGTTGAGCCGCCTGATGGCATCCATCGGGCCCGAGGTGTCGTCCAGCCACTGCTCATACACCTTATCACCCAGTCCTTCACTGCACCGGGCCACCAGTATGATAGCCCCACCAGGCCTCACCGCTGCCTTCACATGTTCAAGTGCCTTGTGGGACTGAAACAGGTTGATATCCTTGGGCCACCCCCCCTGGGACACTATCAAGATATCTGCAGGCTCTATCTCCTGCTTGTACATAGCATCTACCATTGCAGCTCCAGCCCTGTGTGCCTTTACTGGATGGCCGGCTACTGCACCTACGATCTGCTTATTGGTATTCAGTATAACGTTCAGGATAAAATCAACACCAAGGATTTTCCCGGCTTCCTCAAGGTCGGTTCGCACCAGGCAGTCTGGATTACCCGGGGCTGTCCCCGGCTCCATCATCCGGGCATGGTTAACCTCAATGGACCGGCGGGAACTGACACCTGGCAGTACCGCCTTTAGCCCGCCGGTATATCCTGCAAAATAGTGGTGCTCGATATTGCCTGTGCAGATGACTATATCAGACCGGGCTACGGGTTCGAATACTTCTACGGGCGTGCCCTGGCTGGTGGTGCCGAGTTGGTTGCATTGTTCGATATTGTGGTCAATGCACTGGTATTCATGGTAGATGTCCCGACCCACGATGTGTTGTTTTTCCTCTTCGGTGTGGTGCCGGTGGATACCGAGTGCAAAGATGATGGTGATATCCTCCTTTTCCACATTAGTGGCCAGCAGTTTATTGATAAGCAGGGGCAACATCAATGCTGTTGGCACCGGACGGGTGGTATCACTTACGATGATGGATACTTTGTCTCCTGGCTGGACTATTTTGCTCAGGCGTTCCCTGCCGATTGGATTTTGGAGTGCTTTTAGGATGATTGTTTCGGGGTCTGAGGTAATAAGTGCTTCATCTGGAACTACAGTTTCTACTGGGTGCGTTTCAGGGATGTTTAATGGTACTGTGGTGTTTCCGAATGGTAGTTCCAGTTTCATGGTTGTCGATGTTAGGTTAGTTAGCAATGTATAGATATTGGTTATCAAATATATTGTTATATGAATTTGAATAACCGCTAAGGACAGAAAACGCAAAGTATTCTCAAAATATGTTAATGTACCTTTACGATGTTAAAGAAAAACGATATGTTGTAATAGATATATAGAATGTAGTTAGCATGGAACAAATAAAATCAATTGATGACGTTCACCAGAAAGAGATTACAAAAAACGAATTGAAAATGCTGAATATCGGTTTTAGTATGGGCAAATTTTCAGTTACAAGGGATGAATTGCATGAAAGATAAAATCTTAGTCCACCGCAAAGTTCGCAAAGGACGCAAAGTTAATGCAACAACATCTTTGCGAACTTTGCGGTGAAGTATTGTATAATAATTGAATTTTAAGGTCAATAACTCAACTATGAATATCCAGATAATCAGCGGCAACATCAATATCACCAACCTACCCGGTTTCCTCAAACAACTGGCAGATATCGGTGAGCGTCATAACATCACGGTCCAGGCAGTGAATGCAGACTTATTAACGGGCAGCAGGCACCTTATGTTCGCTGTTAAAAAGGCCATAAGATCTTTTGAATCCGGCAGGAATATCGCCAACAACTTAGGAATGGAGATTATGCTGTATGCAGCAGGCACACGCCAGATAGGACGGGCATTGGGGCTGGGTGTAAGGATAGGAGAGAACAGGATTGCGCTGGTGCTGGTGGGTGAAAACGGCACAGATGATACCCTGGTTCATGTGTCAGAACTGCTGGATACTGTTGATCCAACTGTGCTGGATTATTCTAATGCTAAGAAGAGTGGGATTCTGGAATTTTTTAGTATTACCCCTGATGAGCTGAATGCTGTGGATGAAGGAAATATACCTGAACTGGTGCTGGAGAGGGTGGCACTGGTAGATGTTATTAAATAGGGCAAATGTTTCTGGAAGTCGTTTGGGGATTTTTCAAAAATTGTAGAAAATATGATTGACGACATATTTTAATTTGAATATAATC
>QBUR01000107.1 GCA_013374385.1 Candidatus Methanocomedens sp.
ATGGAGGGAGCGGCATTTCTGCAATTCATGATATGACTTTCTTGTCACAACCGTACTAATAGTACAGTGTCTTAGGCTACTTAAACAAACCGCTTTGTTGCTTTGAATCCGGTTTAATGATAACGTGATACCAAGTTTTATGATAACGTTCAGAAAAAACCTGAAAGCCTTCCTTATAGTGGGAATTATCCTGGCATATCTGGCCCGGACCCAGCAGTAAGAGTTGAAGAAATATATTTATTATGGCATAGGTGCCGCCATTTTTCCAGCCTTGTCGTGGCAGTAGCCTTTAACCTGCAGGGATACAATGGCACCCCGTCCCTGCTGTAAGTACTATCGATGACATTGAGATTGTCAGTAGTGAAGTATTGGCATGGCAAAAATACAGAAACAACAAAAATGCGAAAGTTAATCTTAATCGTAATACCCCGCAGCCCTGCTGCGTTTGGGTGTGCTGGCGCAACATTTGACATAGTACACATGGGTGATTTTGTCACCCAGCACATTTCAACTACTATAATTCGCGCACGATATGAATATTTGCAAATGGTATATAGTGTTTCTTACCTGCACATTCTCCTTCCAGTGGAAAGAACACAATGTACTGTACCTCGTGTTTTACCTCAACGATATTAGCTGAAGTGATCCAGCTGTCAAATGTCATTTTACCGTCTTCACCCTCGTAGCGCTTGGATTCAATCAAATATTTTCTTTCACTCATAAAATTTCACCCCGAATCGAGACATCAATTCTACTTAATAGTATGTCTGGTAAGGATATTAAACTTATTTGTGTTCATAAACGCATGATTTAAATAGATTATATTACAATAGAAATACTATGCAGTAGTAGGTTTAACCCTTTTGGCGGTGACAACGTGCAAGAAAAGCTTGACATATCAAGAGTGGGGAATAATATAGATCTGGACCCTTTCAGAATTAAGGAGGTCCTTGATAACGGCACCTGTACCTTTGTTTCTTCGAAATTCTACAACAAAGGCGTTTACCGTGTAAAGAACAACCAAACAAAGCGACTGGAAGATTTTGCAATAAACATCGATAAGATTGAAGCAGCCACCTATGAAGGTCTTGTAGAGGAGTTTGGAAAGAGTTGTGTGGATGCCAGTCTCTGGAATGATGTACCAGATGGCTCAATGGTATTCTTTTACTCATTCAAACTGGAAAAAGACCTGGTCGAACAGCATTCCAGGAAAAAGGAAGAATACCTGGAAGCCTGAACTACAATTCCCTTTGTCCACGTACGGTTTCCAGCAACATTCCTTCCACAATTATGGGATAATCCTTTTTGGCACTGTTAATGGCGTTGGTTAATTTCCATTCCTTTTCAGAATATATAGACAGTATAGGTTCATCCTTCTTTACGGTCTCGCCCTTCTTCTTGTGTATCAATACACCAGCCCCTTTATCATTAGGCGCCCCTGCAAGTCTTGCAATCTCTACAATGCGTTTGTTATGGAACTCAACTATATACCCATCAGCCGGTGCAAATATCTGAGCGGTCTTGTCCCCTATAAGTATATCGCTTGAAATTATATCAGGATTACCACCTTGTATCTCGATAATCTCTCGCATTTTTTCCAGGGCCTTTCCTGATTTTAAAATCTCGTAAGCCATATTCCTGCCATCGCCCCTGCTTGCAGCCCCGCCCATTTCAAGCATCAGTCCGGCCAGACCAACACTCTTCTGGATAAGGCTGTTGGGACCTTCCATGGATTCAAGCACCTTCAGGGCCTCTACCACTTCCAGCCCACCGCCCACGGTCCTGCCTATAGGGGATGCACCATAGGTCATGGCACACTCCACCTGCATGCCCAACCTTGCTCCCAGGTCAATGAGTCCGCGGGCCATTGCCCTGCCCTGTTCCACGTCAGGTATCTTAGTACCTGAACCGGTCGGGATGTCTATGACCACGCAATCCGCGCCCACGGCACCTTTCTTTGCCATGATGCTTGCCAGCAGCTGGCAGCTTGGGTCCAGCGACAGCGGGTATTCTACTCTTATAAGTTTATCATCAGCAGGCGCAATATTGGTGGCACCGCCCCAGACAATAACTCCGCCTACCTTTTCAGTCATTGATTTTATCTCATCAGCATTGAATGCAACAGGCGCCAGTATCTCCATCAGGTCTGCCGTGCCACCTGCCCCTGTTATGGCCCGGCTGCTGGTCTTTGGAATCAGCAGTCCCGCCGCTGCAACAATAGGTACGATGAGCAGTGATATCTTGTTCCCCGGCACACCGCCAATACTGTGCTTGTCCATGATGGGGTGGGTATCGAACTCAATTTTCTCCCCGGTATCTATCATTGCCCTGGTCAGCCATTCAGTCTGCTCGGCAGCAAGGCAGTTCATGTGGGAAGCTGTGATAAATGCAGTCATCTCAATATCGCTGAGATTTTCTTTTACAATATCATTCACCAGGTCATACATATCTTCCCTGGTATATTTTCCACCGTCCATGATGTGTTTGATGGTCTTCACAGATGCGGGTTTTGTGGCAGGTGTGATCTCAAGAGTATGGGCGTCATTAATGTGTTCCACTATCTCGTGATATACCCCAATAGTACCCTGGGGAATTATATCGTCAGTGGTATCCACAATAGCAGTAATGTAACCGTGGTCTTTCAATTTTACCCGGTCACCTGCCATCACACCCAGTTCTTTTGCGTCAAGAATATTCAATACAACTTTGTGTTTGCCTACTTTGATATTTATTAGCTGAACCGATAATTCCATAATGTCACCATTTTTCAAATAACAGTTGTTTAATATATTACCTTAAAATTATATTAGTCTATTGCATTTTTTATTTCAGCACCCAGTGAGGATAATAAGCTTTCACGGTACATATTTGCATCTACACTGGTTCTGTCACGTGGCCTTGGCAGGTCAATTTTGAATATCTCCTTAATCCTTCCCGGGCGCGATGTGAATACTACCACCCTGTCTGCCAGGTAAACCGCCTCATCCACACTATGGGTAATGAATAATAACGTCTTTTTGTCCCGTTCCCAAATCTTCAGTAGTTCCTGCTGGAGTCTGTTCCGGGTCTGTGCATCCACGGCACCAAAGGGTTCGTCCATTAACAAAACATTTGGGTCGTTGACCAGTGCCCTGGCTATAGCCACACGCTGTTTCATCCCACCGCTCAGTTCATGAGGATAACTGTCAGCGAACTTTGACAGTCCTACCAGTTCCAGGTGCTGCCTGGCAATATCTTCACGCTGACCTTTTGGGACTTTTTTCATTTCCAGGCTGAAAGTAATGTTCTTAAGCACCGTTCGCCACGGGAACAACGAATATTCCTGGAACACCATGCCCCTGTCAGGCCCGGGTCCTTTTATAGGTTCGCCGTGTATGGTAATCGTGCCGGAATCCGGTGTTTCAAGTCCCGCTATAATCCTGAGGAGTGTGGTCTTCCCGCATCCTGACGGCCCGATAAAGCAAACAAATTCCTTATTTTTCATCTCCAGGTTAATATCTGAAAGCGCCAGGACTTCATCCCCCTCTTCAGAGTGATATGTCTTATTGATGTTTTTTATTGAAAGCATTGTATCACCAGGTCAGACAACCACGCCTGACTGCCATTTAAGCCACCATTCCTCTACCAGATACCTGAAAAGCCTGTCTATCATAAACGCAATCATACCGAGAACAAGCATATATGTGAGTACAATGTCCATATGGTGCAAATTGTTCCAGTGCCATATCTTCCAGCCTAGACCGTATGTACTGACTGCGAAAAATTCAGCTGCAACTACGCACATCCAGCCCACGCCCATACCCACCCTGATACCAGTGGCAATTGCAGGCAGAGCAGAGGGAAGTGCAATCCTGTAGATAATATCTATATTCCTGACGCACCCCAATACTTTTCCTGATTCCACTAGCACCCGGGGTGTATTCTTGAATCCAGTGTAAGTATTGATAATTATAGGGAATACCGCCCCTATGAAAATCACGAACCCTGCCGCATATTTGGTGAGCCCGAACCAAATAATGGCAAAAGTTATCCAGGCCAGGGGGGGGATGGGTCTTATCATCTCGATGATAGGGTCCACTGCCCTGTCAATGCTCTTGAACCATCCCATCAACGTACCTATTGGTATGCCTACCAGTATGGCCAGTCCGATACCTATCACAAAGTAATTAAGACTTGTCAGGGCATCACGGTAGAGTTCACCCTCCTGAACAAGTCCAATGAAAGCTGATACAACGCTGGTGAAACTGGGCAGGATATATTTTATGTTAATAATCCTTGCAACAATCTCCCAAATGACTATAGCCGTTGCTATAGATGTTAATTCAAGTGTTCGTTTTCTGAGACCCTGGCCTATATCCATGTCAGGTAAAAAGAGTTAATGGATGAATAGTTTTACTCTTCACCCATTTCAGCCATTATTTTATTGTAGAAACTCAGGTCGAACAGGTCACTCTGGGTCAGCAGTTTGTCTGTATATCCCAGGTCATACTGCACTTTAGCATATTCAAGGGTGGTGTTCAGTTCAATACTTGGGTCAGTAACCCATTGACCGTCCCAATCGTGGATTGATTTGTTTGCAATCTCGTATGAAACACCGATATCGTCAGCGAATATCTGGGCGGCTTCTTGGGGATGTTCAATGATGTATTCGGTTGCCCTGATATGTGTCCTGACGATCTGTTCCACCATCTCGGGTTGCTCCCTTATCAGTTTACCGCTCACCAGTACCACGCAACAGGCATGGTCTTTCCACATCTTGCCGGATTGTACCACGACCCTGCCATATCCTTCAGATTCTGCTATAGTTGGGTGTGGGTGAGGCAAGAATATAGCGTCCACGTTACCTGAAGCCAGTGCAGTCTTAGCATCTGCACCGCCCATACCGAGTATGGTCAAATCTTCCTTTGGATCAATATCATTGTCCATAAGCCATTTCCTGAGCACAGTATCCTGCAGGGTACCAGGTGGGAAGGTAGCGATTTTCAGGCCCTTGAGGTCCTGTGGAGACATATAAGGCAGGTCAGTGGCAAGTACAAGGTCTGAACCCTGGACCTGTGCCCCGGCAACTATCTTTGCGTCAAGACCCTGGTCGATGGCAGATAGAGGTGGTGTGGCCCCAACATACGCTACATCTATCTCGCCTGCAAGCATGGCTGTCATTTCAGGGGCACCTGTGGGGAACAGGAAATCCTTGGTGGATGTTACGCCATAGGACTCCAGGTCTTCCAGCCACCAGCCCTTGGCATCGGCTGTCATATATGCAATTTGATGGGTGCTGGGCTGATAGCCGAATCTCAATTCACCAAAGTCAGTAGTTTCTTCAATCTCTTCAGTAGGGGCTGTACAGCCTGATAGTAGTACTATCCCTAGTGTAATTGTAATAATAAATATTTTCAGTGGGTTTACCATTTTAATACCTCCTCATTCGGTATTTATAATGTAAAATCATCTATTTAACCTATTTAA
>QBUR01000106.1 GCA_013374385.1 Candidatus Methanocomedens sp.
CAAACAACAAAATTTTGATAAATCCAGTTCTGAATCCATTCATATCCCTCAAAAGAGGAGATTACATTTAAACTATTTAAATATTGTCAATCGATCGAGGACACAACCCAACCAATAAAGCCAATTAAAAAGATTGGAAATTTTGCTATTTGGTTAGATTTTCTACTAATAGCAACAACGGTAGTAATTCTTACCGCTGTTCATTGCTATCAATTGATAGTAAGTTTGTGAATAGGTGGTCTTTCCACCTATTTTTTTTTATTACAAGTAAGTCTTAGGGTGAGGATGGATGCTGGGTGGGGGGTTTGGGGAAGTTGTATCCTGTTGTTGTGGCGGTAGAGTGGTATCATGGCTGTGAAAATATATAAACTATGTGATGTACACAACATCTAATCTGTGTAAATCAGCGTAAATTTGCGTCTAAAAAATAATGAAACCCAGCGCACAAAAATCCCGATAAATAATTAAACATACCAGAGAATTAACTCCTAATGAGTAACATGCTGACACTGAATCTGCAATCTCCAACAAACTGCCTGTGCGATTTCACATACAATTTCTACTGGCAGCATGAGGGAGCTGAACTCGACCCCGATGCTCCTATTGACAACCAGCATGGCAGTGAATATTCATACCGTGACCTGGTGGAACACCTGCGCTCTTGCGGTGATGTACACATCAAAGGCACCGCAGGCAGCAGGCTCGCCTCAAGCCTGGGCGTCGACTTGAAATATTTCGGTGGCAGCGGGCGGGCGCTGGGTGTGGGGAGCATATTTGTGGACGGGGATGCAGGCACCCGCATGGGTATCAGTATGGTGTCGGGCAGGTTATATGTGTCAGGCAGCGTGGCGCAGCCTATGGGGAATGTAGTAGGGGTGGTGTCTGACCGGGAGGGTTACTGTTGTTTCAGGTCCATCACAGAGATCCTGCACCAAGGGATGGGCGCGGATGAGTTCACTGACGGCAGGAATTCCTTTCAGGATGGCGATGTGCCGTGCCTGGTGCTGGCAGACGGCGTGCTCAGGGATACGGTGGGTGCCCGGTGTGAGCGGGATGCCAAGGTGATGGTGGAGGGTGACGTTAGCCTGAGCACTGGCATTCTGATGCGAAAGGGCACTGTTGTTGTGGAAGGAAATGCGGGTATGAACACAGGTACGCTGTTGGCTGGCGGCACTGTGGTAGTACGGGGAGATGTGGGTGAGTTTGCGGCCGCAGATATGCGGGCAGGCAACCTGATCATCACGGGCAAGTCCAGGGGCTACATGTGCGCCAACATGCGGGGCGGGGCTGTGTTCGCAAAGCGGGAGGTGAAAGTGATACCGCCAGCTGCGCAGTGCCAGCCCTCAGATAGTGACCTGAAACTGCTGGTGGATGTACTGGACACTAACCGGATGGATGCCATGAGTTACAGGAAATATGGGATATGTTGATGGCTATTGCGCTTGACCCCTGTGGATCCGCCCTTCTATCAGTTTTTTATGCTTTTATTTTTACCTATCTATGCCATGAAACCTACAAAAACATAAAGCTTCCTGAACAACTTCAGAAAGCATCTTACAATCAAACCATTAGAACTCAATTACCCCTTTCTCGGGTCAGTTATCTCACCAGTAAGTGCAGATGCCGCCGCAGTGGCAGGTGATGACAGGTACACGAATGCTTTGGCACTGCCCTGCCTGCCCTGGAAGTTGCGGTTAGATGTTGCAAGTCCCACTTCACCGTCACCTAGCAGCCCAAAACTGCCGCCCATGCATGGTCCGCAGCAAGGACTCTCCACAATGGCCCCCGCTTCCATGAACTGCTCGACCAGCCCGGCACGCAATACTTTCATGTATTCGGTGCGGGATGCAGGAATGACCAGCAGTCTCACGCCTTTAGCCACGGGTTCGTGGCCCATGATATC
The DNA here is from genome assembly GCA_013374385.1 of Candidatus Methanocomedens sp. GTDB lineage: Archaea > Halobacteriota > Methanosarcinia > Methanosarcinales > Methanocomedenaceae > Methanocomedens_B. The sequence continues at coordinate 1,904 of QBUR01000106.1, forward strand.
CGCGACTATCTTAATGTCCTCGAACCTGCCGTTGGTACATGAACCTACCAGCACCTGGTCGATGTGGGTGCCTTCCACTTCTTCCACGGATTTCACATTATCCACATTATGGGGACATGCCACCTGTGGGGACAGGTCTGAAATGTCATACTCGTGATACTGTTCATATTCGCAGTCCTCATCGCTTTTCCAGTAAGGGTCCAGGGTGAAGCCGGGTATGCGCTCTTTCAGGTAATCCTCGGTAATGGCGTCAGGCTCGATGATGCCGGCTTTGCCGCCCATCTCGATAGCCATATTGCTAATGGTCATGCGCTGGCTGATATCCAGGCTTCTGATGGCCTCGCCGCCGTATTCTGCTGCCATGTACATGGCACCGTCGGCGCCTACATCCCCGATGAGGTGCAGGATGATGTCTTTGCTGTACACTTTATCCGGCAGGCGTCCGTTCACTTCGAACCTGATGGTCTGTGGCACCTTGAACCACAATTTGCCTGTGGCAAACACTGCAGCCATGTCAGTACTGCCGATACCTGTGGAGAATGCTCCCAGTGAACCGTAGGCGCAGGTGTGGCTGTCACTGCCCACTATCAGGTCGCCGGGTTTGGCCCAGCCTTTTTCCGGTACTACCTGGTGGCACACACCTTCAAAGATATCATAGTTAGTGATACCCTGCTCGGTTGCGAACTGCCTGAGCATGATGTGGTTCTGGGCTGCATTCAATGAATCAGCAGGTACCTGGTGGTCGAACAGAATAACTATCTTGTCCGGGTCCCAGACCTTTGGGTCGGGTTTGTCCTTCATTATCTCCCTGAAGCCCTGTACGGCCAGAGGTCCGGTGATGTCATGGGTCATGGCGCAGTTTATGTCTGCCATGACGAACTCATCGGCATAGACGGTTCTGCCTGAAGCTTTTGAAAAAATCTTCTCTGTAATGGTAAGATTATCAGCGGTCATAGGATGGATGTATAGGTGCGGGAGTATAATAAAATTAATGTAGACTGGAAAATTATAATGTCAAATAATCAGTATTTTCCCACTGGTCAATCACTTCCTGCTGTCCTATAACATTGTACAATGCTACCACAAAGGTGAACTGCATCAATATCAACAGGTACAGCACTCCCAACGCCACATGACCGTTGGTCAGTACCAGCGAGAACATGATACCAAAGAAATATGGCAGCACATACCCCAACCGGGTATATCGCTTCAACCTCAGGCACACCTGCGCTTCAAGCCTGAATAACCATTTTACAAGGTCCCTCATGCGCTTTTTCCTCCCGAACCTGAAAATTAGGTACACCGGTATGGTGATGAAGAAGAAGTAAAGGAAAATGATTAGTCCATATATCAATATGATCAGCATGAAGAAGGACATTGGTATCATGATGCCAATGAGGCCCGGTATTTCTTTCAGTTTCACGCCTCTGTGGTCCAGGAATAGTATCATGTTCTTGCCCAGCCCGGTTTTTTTAAAGAACTGCCTGAGTATCAGGCCAAGCAATGCAAAGACGGGAACGATGATGATTATTGCCCCTATCACGGCATCCACCGGGTCTTCCTGATTGCGTATGCCTATGACAAAGGGATATGTGACCAACTGCAACAGCAGCAGGGCTATGGGGATATTGATATTTTCAAGTTTTTTCAGGTAGCTCATGCCCTTCTCCTGCCTTACGCCAGCGTGCAGGCCGTCTTTTTGTGCCTGAATACTAGGAACACGCCCTCTTCCTCGCCCTCTGAGTTGGTCCTGTGCCGCACTCCAGCTGGCACCAGTATGCCCATACCGGGTTTCAGCTCAAAGATAGAGTTGTCTGATTCGATGACCACGTCGCCCTTGTGGTGAAGGAAGAACTCGTCATAGTCGTGGACGTACCATTTACCCTCGCCATGGCACAGCACGGCGCGCAGAAGCGAGTCGTCCACGAATACCATATCATGAGGGCGGCGGGGAGACTCTAACATTTGTACTTCTTTTTCAAAATCAATGAGCTGTATATCCATAGGAATCGTTCCATTTGGAATATACTCTATCCTTCTTAATTATAATAGTATCCCGTGAGAAAAAAAATCACTTCTTCAAAAAGAATTCCCTGACAATATACAATATTGCTGCTACAACTACCAGATTGAAGACCGAGCGGATAAGTTCGGTGTAGCGGTAATCGAACAGTGCGGATATGGCGTTTTGCATGCTGAAATAGAACCCGAAAGAAGATGCCAGCAGCAGTAACAACAGGATTAACATCGTGCCTGTCTTGAATAGAGCTATCCCGGCTACCCTGTCTGAAGTTTCCTTAGATTCCTTTTCATCCATTGTTCTCACCTAATTTTTTGTTATACCTGATAAGCATCATTTTATTTTCGTTTCCTGAGCAGCAGTGCCACTGCCAGCAGTCCGCCTATGCCCAGCCATACACTGAATCCCGGTGCTGCATTGGGGTAATCCCCAGTCTTGTACACGTCTTCATAGGGTGCCCGCTCGGGTGTCGGCATTATCCATTCTGTGCTGATGGTTTCGGTAGTACTCACTGAACTGGTTTTCTTTACAACATTTTCATCGCCCTGACTGTCCGGCGCCATAAAGAAGGATACACCGTATTCGGTTATGATGCGGTCATTCTCGAATATCATTATCTCTACGCGATAGTCCCTGTCCTTTGCCACTTCAAGCTCGATATCCTTGACCACGGTTGTATCTGCCTTGACCACGCCTATATTGATGTTGCCGCTCTGGCCAATGAGGTTGGTCTTTGCATCCCGTAGTTTCACCAGTGCTGTCAGTGGTGCCGAATCCGACCTGCCGTAGTTGTCCAGGAAGGCGGTCACTTTCAGGGTTGTGGTGGTATCGCCCCTGGTTGTCATGGAGGCGTCCACGTCGCGGATGCTGATGTATGAATGTTTGGGACTGGAAAGCAGGGATTCAAGGCCCGATATGGTGGCCTTGCCCGAGGATACCTGGCCGCCGTCCTCGTACATGGTTACTTCGATGCGGTAATTGCCTGTGATGGGCACCTGCAATTCAACGGTGCCGTTTTGGGTCTTGTCCTTGCCGATACGGCCCATGGATATTCTTTCATCTGCCATGAGCAGGCTGGTATCAAGGTTGTAGGCTTTGGCCTGGATGTCCACTTCGCCCGAGTCCTTGCCTTTGTTGGTCACGTAAGAGATGATGTCCAGCTGTACGATGTCGTCATCGATGATGTCTGCGGATATGTCCACATTGTTGATCTGCAGGTTGGTGGTGTCATACTCCCGGAGGCAACCTCCTGCCAGGACCGATGTGAGGACAAGTGCCATGACCAGCACGGTCTTCACTGTGGGCGATAGGTTCATGGTAGTATTGGGTGTGGTATTGGTTGATATACTTTACTGTTTTTTTTGGAGGGGGTTAATATAAAATTGTGGGTGATAAAATTGGGTGGGATGTCGGTGAGGGTTTGGAGTGCACTGAAGATGATTGCCGGATAAGATTGGGAATCGGGGGGTTGTAGCTTATTACAGGTCTACGGTACTTATGGCCGAGGTATAATGAGTGCAAATCAGCTAT
>QBUR01000105.1 GCA_013374385.1 Candidatus Methanocomedens sp.
GAAAGTTTCAATTTAAGCGCTTTTCAGGTACTTTTCCGACAATCTCAGAAAAAACAATTGTCTTATTTTTAATCCTGATAGTGTTTGCACAATCAGCAGCATGCGAAAATCCACCTAAGGCCACTGCACAGTTCAAGCTGACAAACGACACAGCTGATGAATACGATGCATCATGGAGTCCTGATGATAACAGGATAGCCTACTCATCGATGGTGATATCTGGATTATGGATTCGGATGCCACAAACATAATCCAGCTCACTGATGACGAGTTTGAACAAACCGACCCCACATGGAGCCCTGACGGGAACTGGATAGCATACGCATCTGATGAGACAGACGACTTTGATATCTATGTAATGAGACCTGACGGGACTGATAAATCTATTCTCATCAATGAATCAAGGAACCAGATCGAACCTGACTGGAGCCATGATGGTAACATGCTGGTATACATATCCCACCAGGACCTGAATTTGGACATATGGGCTGCATCAATACACATTGAACCTAAACCCACACCGACACCCACGATGTTGCCAACCCAGATAGTGGTGGATGTGGATACAAAAGAAAATCTTTCCACATTGACTATAGTTGCAGCAGGGTTTGGAATCCTGGTATTGCTAATTTTCGTTCGTAAGATAATAAAAGGTAGGCGCTAACAATTGCGCCATGCAAATCTGAAAACAATATTTAAATGGTTAAATGGAAAGGCTCAATGAACAGAATTTATAAGCCAGCCCACCCATAACCCTGATAATGACCGATACCCCCAGAGCAGTAATAAAACTCGGTGGCAGCCTGAAAGACTGCGCGTCCCCCCTCATCCGGCAAATAGATGACCGGGCCAGGCAAAAAGGTATATCGGTCCTCATCGTACCAGGAGGCGGCGTATTTGCCGATACCGTAAGGACTTTCCAGCAGGTATCAGGCACCGGCGAGGATGCTGCACACTGGATGGCAGTACTGGCTATGGAACAGTATGCCTACTATCTGGCAGACAAGTCCGGCTGCCCGCTGACCACAACTCTGGAGCCGCAGGAGCCAGGGGTGACTATCCTGCTGCCGTACAGGCTGTTGCAACAGGACGACAGTGGTCTGGCACATTCATGGGACGTGACCTCGGATACCATATCCGCCTGGGTGGCCCGGCATACAGGGGCAAGGCTGGTAAAGGCAACTGACGTGGACGGCATCTATCTTGATGGCAGCCTGGTGTCCCGTATTCATGCCAGCGACCTGTTGGACATGGAAGAAACCTGCGTGGACAGGGGCTTGCCCCGGTTATTGCTGCAACATGGGATGGACTGCCTGATAGTGAACGGCAGGTATCCTGAGCGTGTACTGGCTGCAATGGAGGGTGACGTTAACTCTGGTACACAGATTATCGGGGAGAACAAGCTTTAAGTTTGAATAATCATACTAATACCGAAACCTCGAAAAAAGGAGAATACAAGGATGACACAAAAAGCAGAGTACTGTATATCATGCGGAGTCAAACTGATAGAAAAAGGATACGTGCGATTCCCCTGCCCCTCATGCGGTAGAGAAATTGGCAGGTGCGTAATGTGCCGGCACCAGACCAACCCATACACTTGTCCAAAGTGCGAATTCCAGGGACCCTGAGGCGAAAACATGGGTGATGTAGCAGCCAAGATCAAGATTATGCCTGCGGGCGTGGAGACCGACCTCGAAGCATTGAAAGGAAGGCTGGAAGCGGTCGTACCTGAAGGTGCCAAGCTCCGTGCATTTTCAGAAGAGCCCATAGCTTTTGGGCTTAAAGCCATTATTGCATTGGTGCTTGTGGGGGATATTGAAGGCGGCACCGAGCAGGTGGAAGAAGCTTTTGCGGCAGTGGATGAGGTAGAAAGTGTTTCAGTTGTGGAACTGGGACGTCTTTAAGCTCGTTAAATGGTAAAACAATTATTTACATATATTATCGGGGCTCCTATGCCCCACAGTTCTTTTTTGGGCTCGTAGATCAGGGGTAGATCGTCACGTTCGCAACGTGAAGGCCGCGGGTTCGAATCCCGCCGAGTCCACTGATTCATTCGAAGCATTATCTATTCTGACTGGCATAATTATATATGTTTTCAATTACTAACTTTTGTATACAGATTATCATGAGTGCTATAATAACCACCCGAGTACCAAATGAATTAGAAGAACAGCTCGAAGGCATTTCCCGGATGGAACATCTTGACAAATCAACCGTTGTCCGCAGACTTTTAGTTAAAGCGGTAGAGGAATGGATGATAGACCATGCACTTTCACAGTACATGGATGGGAAGATAACACTAGGCAAGGCTGCCAAAGATGTTGGTTTACCTCTTCGGGAAATGATAGCCATAGCAGCTAAAAAAGGTATACCATTCCAATATAGTCTTGATGACCTTATGGAAGATTTTCAAGCCGCAGATAACTTATGATTGTCAGCAACTCTACTATCCTGATTTACCTTGCAAAGATAGGTCAGCTCAATCTTTTAAAAGTGTTGTTCAAGAAAATCTTAATACCAAAAGAGGTGTTTAGCGAGGTTGTTTTAAAAGGAAAAGAACTACAACACCCAGATGCTCTGGTTGTAGAAAAAGCGGTTGAAGATGGATGGATTGAGGTTAAGGAAATTGAATCTTGCGATGAACTGGAAGAATTTGGTATAGATGCCGGGGAAGCACAAGCTATCTCCCTTGCATTATCCGTTAATGTACCTGTACTGCTTGACCAGACTCATGCAAGGATAGCAGCAAAGGCATTTGGATTAAAGCCAAATGGGACAATTTTTGTGCTGCTTGTGGCGCTTAAGAAAGGGCTACTCACATGTGAGGAGTATCAGGACCAGTTGGAAGAACTTGTGAAGGTGGGATTCAGGATGAGTGATGAGGTGTATCTTGCTGCGGTAAGGTTGGGGAGAAAGAAATGATTTTTTAAGCCACTATCATTTACCAAAGTATTTATCAGGTTCATTACCAATAAGAAATTGTTTCGTTATGTCAGAGAAATTTTTCACCACAGTATTGAACATGCTCAAGGACCGTCAGCTATCCATTAGTGGCATCTCCCGTGAACTTAAGACCAGTGGGTATGACCAGCACAGGCTTATCATCACAGGATACCTGAGAGCACTGTATGACACAGGCTTTCTTGAAGAACTGGAAATCCCGCCTTCAAAGGTGTATACTTACAATCACAGGAGGCAGGAGAAGGATATTTACCTGATGCTGGAGGACCGCCTGAGAGAAGTGGATTCTGAATTCAGGTTTCCCGTAGCTGTTCATATATTGAGCAGTCTGTTCAACCGTCCATGTTTCAGGTATGAATTGAACCTGCTTGAGATAACTCCCAAAGCCAGTCCCTATGTAAGGGAATCCAATGATGAACGGCTCAAGGAATACAGGGAGGATATTACCAGGTTCGATATACCTGCCAGTGATAAGGCCTATGAGATGAACGGTGCTGATGTAAATATCATTTCAAAAAGTGGTGAAGTTATTTTTGGTATTATGAAGGAAAAGGTAAACCTGACAGGATTGAGGTCAAGGTACCATGCAACACGGATATCTGATTATTGAATGCAGCACTTGATTATTTTGTGTCCATAATTTTGACAGCGGTGCCATATGCCAGTATCTCGGCTGACCCTGACATTACCATTGAGGTCATGACCCTGACATTTATCACGGCGTCAGCCCCCATCTTTTCAGCATCATCCACCATGCGGTTAATGGCATTCTCCCTAGCCTCTTCGAGCATCTTTGAATATTAATTTATGCATATCACCATCATAAAAATAAGAAGCGCCGGGGTTGGGTGTAACTATATTCGAACATGCTATGTTCTAACTGACTATACTTGCCGAACTATCGAACCCTCAAATGCTCTTTTCCTGCCTGTGTCGTCTTCCTGCCCTGGGGAGTACGTTGAATAAAACCGATCTGGATAAGATACGGTTCATATACATCTTCAATAGTCCTGACCTCTTCCCCCACTGAAATGGCAATGGTCTTCAGGCCCACGGGTCCACCTTCGAAATCATCTGTTATTATACTAAGTATGCGCCTGTCAAGTTCATCCAGGCCAAGTTTGTCTATACCCAGCATAGTCAGTGCATCATCAGCAACCTCCTGAGTTATCGTTCCATCGGCCCTGACAAGTGCAAAATCCCTTGCACGCCTCAGTAACCTGTTAACAATTCTGGGCGTTCCACGGCCGCGTTTAGCAATTTCAATAGTCCCATCCCCGGTTATGGGGATACGCAGGATCGAAGCACTTCGATGCACCACCTCAACAAGTTCATCTATAGTGTAATGATTCAGCCTGAAAGTAATACCAAATCTATCCCTGAGCGGTGAACTCAGAAGTCCTATCTTTGTGGTTGCACCAATAAGAGTAAAATGTTCCAGGTTGAGCTTTATTGACCTGGCACTTGCCCCCTCGCCTATCATGACATCTATTTCCAGATCTTCCATGGCAGGGTACAGGATCTCTTCAATAATTGAATTCATACGATGGATCTCATCAATAAAGAACACATCTCCTTTTTTAAGTGAGGTAAGTATTGCGGCAAGATCTCCAGCCTTTTCCAGGATTGGTCCTGAAGTACTTTTTATACTAACTCCCATCTCATGTGCGATAATATTTGCCAGAGTGGTTTTTCCAAGACCAGGTGGTCCTGAAAATACGATGTGGTCCAGTGGTTCACCCCGTTTTTTTGAGGCTTCAATAGCAATTTGTATGGATTCCTTGATGACATTTTGACCTATGAACTCATCAAGTCGTAAGGGACGGATGGTTGTATCTTCCTTTTCATAATCCTGCTCTAAAGGAGATATGATTCTTTCTTCCATGTTTACTCTTCAACTTCTTTTAATCTTAAAAGTGCTGCCTTGATCAATGCTTCGATTGAGATATCCTTAACTTCAGCAGAGACAGCCTCTACAGCTTCCCTGGATTCTCTTTGTTGAAAGCCCAAGGATACAAGAGCACTTACTGCATCGTAATTGATGTTACTGCTGGTGGGAATATATCCCCCCATTTTCTTTTTCATCTTATCCTTCAATTCCAGAATTAATCTCTGAGCATTTTTCTTGCCAATTCCTGAAATATTAGTGAGGACTTTTTCATCCTCATTGATTATTGCACAGGCGAAATCCTCTATTTTTATTTCGGAAAGGATTTTCATCGCTATCTGGGGTCCGACTCCTGCAACGTTAATAATTAATTTGAACATCTCAAGTTCGGTTGTATTCATGAATCCATAGAGGTTGAGCGCATCCTCCCTGACATTAAGATACGTGAAAAGTTTTACATTTGATGTCCCTTTTTTTGTAAGTTCCTGTAATACAGGTCGTGAAACATTAACATGGTATCCGATACCTCCAACATCAATTATAACAAAACCTTCACCACATTGCGCAATTTCGCCAAATAAATGTGAAA
>QBUR01000104.1 GCA_013374385.1 Candidatus Methanocomedens sp.
TCAAAAAATAATTAGGCTTGATTTAGGGTACTTCTAGTGAGACATGTAAATGGATAATTCAAATGAAAAATTAATAGATGTAGTTAGTGCATCCTTATCAAATATTACGGCAGGAATCGTATTAATCATTATTACGGTTCTGGTATACTTAGACATGTTCAGTCTATTAAGAAACCCGCTGTTTACTGGTTCCCTGGCACTGGTGTTTTTTATCACATCTTATGTCAGCATGGAATCTGAGAAAAACCAACACAGTGGAAGTAGTTTACTTAACCTTGACCTTAACGGTATTATAGCCGGCCTGACACTCCTGGCAGTTTCAATATTAGGTGCTGTAGGGCATTTTGAAGTTGTACGTCACTTTCTCTTTCCACTTATACCTGGTGTTGTCCTTATTGGTTTTGCCTTCGGCAGGGCATTTATTAAAACCAGTGATTCAAACATAGGAATTACACGCACAGACCCCTGCACCATACTGGGCGGCCAAATCCTAATTATCTATTCTATCTTGCTATACATGGGCTTAGCATCAATTACCTGGAGTCCTATGTTCCCATTGCTTGTGGCAGGAGCACTTTATACTACATTGTTCATGGAAGTGCTACCTCATTTAGCAACCAGTTCACAGGATATACATAAAGTAACTGTCTGGATGGCTGAAATTGAAGAAAAAGCATACAACCTTAGACGTGAATTCGAATCTATCAAGCTAGATCGTGGTGATCTGGATATTGATGCAAGTCTTGAACGCCTCAATACCATACAAAAAGCTGTCGGCCAGCTTAAGGAATTGAGCGGTTCTATAATACAGGGTAAAGTTGCCCAGCCAGCACTTGAGATTCAAAAGGTTGTCCCAAATCAGCATGTTGTGACCAAACCTACTAAAACAGGATGGAATATGCCTTCCGAAAACACGCTGGATGTGGAGATTGAATCCCACGAACTCGAAAGTCTGGTCCAACCAAGAACCACAGAAGAGATGTTCTATGAAAGCATCCAGAAAGAAATTGATGTTCATGGACTGCGCAGTATAATCAAAGAAGCGAAAGAGATGCGGGAATCCATGTATGCACAGCGAAAGACTCTGGAAGATATTTGATCATGGACCTTACCCGACTTCTTGAGAATGTAAAAACGGGACAAATTGATATTGATGAGGCTTTAAAACAGATACGTATCAGTAACTTCCACACCCTGGACAATGTCGCCTGTATTGACCCTCACCGTGCAAAACGTACTGGAATACCTGAAGCTATTTATGGCCCCGGTAAAGCTATTGACGACCTGGTTGGTATTGCTTTATCCCATCTTGAACATGAATCAACAGTAATTATCACCAGGGTTTCGGATGAGCAGCTTGAGGCTTTACAACAAAAACATCCAGTGGAATGGAACCGACACGCCAGGATTGCAATACTGCGAAGGGGCGATTCACGGGTTGAATCAACTGGAGGGACAATCGGTATCATCACTGCTGGAACCGTTGATATTCCTGTGGCAGAAGAGGCAAAGGTTACAGCTCAGGAGATGGGTGTGACAGTGCATACCATTTATGATGTGGGTGCTGCCGGCATTCACAGGTTATTCCCTGGCCTGGCAGAAATGGTGGAGAAGGGAGTTGACGCCATAGTAGTGGCTGCTGGCCGGGAGGGTACTCTCCCCACCATAGTATCAGGTCTTGTAGATGTGCCAGTGATAGGGGTACCGATCTCATCAGGATACGGAGCAGGCGGCGGCGGGAAAGCAGCTCTGTATACCATGTTGCAGTCCTGTTCTGTACTGAGCGTGGTGAACATCGATGCTGGATTTGTGGCTGGAGCCTATGCTGCCCGTATCGCTAATATGCTGGCAAAAGCACGAGGTAAAGAGTGATTCTTGCCTTTCTTCCAGAAGGCAAGTAAACCAAAAAGGCAGTTGATGGTTCAATCTATCTTTTTGACTTCATCGTAACCAATCTCTTCCTTGGTCAGGTAACATGCCGGGTCATCAGCCCATACATTGTCATAGATGGCCTCTGCCCTGACCCTGAAGTTACCATTGCATATCTCCAGCCATTTACATTTAGCACATCTATCTGCATTTGCCTTTATCAGTGGTTGGCGGTCCTTGAGGCCAGCCATGAGCTTATCATTAGTATCCATCCAAATCTCACTGAATGGTCTCTCCTTTACATTACCAAAAGAATAATGCCTCCAGAACTGGTCAGGATGTACAGAACCGTCCCATGATACGCAGCCGATACCGATACCGGTAGAATTGCCCTGGTTCATCATAAGCAATTCATAAACTTCGGCAGCGCGCTCCGGGTCCTCTTCCAGCAGTCTGAAATACACATAAGGCCCGTCACAATGATTGTCAACAGTGAGCACTTCCATAGGAAAACCTTTGTCATGCATCTCCCTGGTCCTGTCCATGATGAGGTCCACTACACGGCGGCTCTCTTCATGGCTCAGGTCCTCTTCCACCATTTTTGAACCGCGTCCCGCATAGACCAGATGGTAGAAACATACCCTTGGAATACCTTCCTCGTAAAGCAAGTCGAAAATAGCAGGAATGTCCTGTGCATTCTTCTTGTTAATGGTAAATCTAAGACCAACCTTGATACCTTGGGCCTTGCAGTTACGCATACCCTGCAATGCCGCATCAAATGCACCGGGTACACCCCTGAACTTATCATTGGTCTCCCTCATACCGTCCAGTGATACGCCTACATACGATAGCCCGATATCCTTCAAGACCTTAGCCATCTTCTCATCGATCAGGGTACCGTTGGTGGAGATAACTGCACGCATTCCCTTATCCCTTGCATACATGGCAAGTTCGGGAAGATCTTTTCGCATAGTGGGTTCACCACCTGAGAACAGTATCACTGGTACACCGAAACTTGCCAGGTCGTCTATCAGTTCCTTGCCCTGCTGGGTGGTCAGTTCATCTGTATACTCAATATCCCTTGACTGGGCATAGCAGTGCACACAATGCAGGTTGCAGCGACGGCCCATATTCCAGACCACTACGGGTTTCTTATCCTTTGAGAACTGCAATAAGTGAGATGGAAGTTTGCCTGATTCCCGCCCGTACCTAAGGACATCGGATGGTTCAACTGTTCCACAATAAAGTTTTGAAATACCTATCATCTTTATTACACCATTCGTGATTTAATCAATATTGTAATTCATGTTCACCATCAGTATCTTCCTTTCTTCATCGAGATTTATCTCGATAGAAGATACATTGTCATCCAGGTATTTTTCCACATGGAAGGTGACACCTTTCTCGATATGTTTAACGTCCCTTGCAATTTCTTTTTCCACGGTTGCAATTCCAAGTTGCTGGCAGCAGCCTCCGCCAGTCACAGATAAACGTACCGCTGGTGATTTTTCCTTCTCCAATTCAGCCTTTATGAACGCAATTGCCTTATCTTCTACAATAAGTTTAGTCATATTAAATACCAAATTCTTTTTTCACTTCTTTTATCAATGCATTGAATGTATACTCATTTGAAATAATATTAACCTGGATTTTATTCATATTTAATGTATTGGAAGTTGGATGCCCTATGGCTGCCACAACTATACCACTATCATTCAACATCCTGATCACCTCATCTTTACACCCCATCTGTGATGCCATCTCAAGAAAATTCCTAACCATCATTGAACTGGTAAAAACGACCGCATCAACTGTTTTGTCAATAATTGCCTGTATCAGTTCTTCCTGTGCACTATCCCTTGCAGGGGCAGCTATCTCATAGACCTGTGTTTCAAAAACTTCGGCACCGGCAGCCTTCAAACCTTCAACCAGTACAGGCGCACCATGGGAACTCCTGGCAATGTCCACTACCTTCCCACGCACATTATTTCTGATGGTTTCAACCAACCCTTCTGAACTGTACGACTCTGGCATGAACGATATCTCAATTCCCTGCTCCAGTGCTGCCTCCCTGGTCTTGGGACCGATGGCAATGGTGGTAATACGGTTCAAGGCAGTGATGAAGGCATCCCGGCCAGGTACCTTATCCAGTGTATGGTCTATGCCGTTTGCACTGGTAAATATCACAATATCCGATTGTCCGGCCAGTATCCTGGAGACAAAACCGTCAAAATACTCATCCTTTTTATCCAGTATCTCTATCATAGGAGCGGATATAACATCGAACCCGGCCTTTTGGCATAGCTGAATCGAATCCTGTTCGTAGCGGACGGGCCGCATTATGGCAACCGTAAGTCTGGTGTCGGTGTCGATGTTAGCATTGATATTGTTACTGGCCATATTTCCCATCAAAATTACCTGAGTTCACTCAGTTCATCATGCAGTGTGACAACGCCGCCTATTATGGTAATGGCCGGAGCCTTGACGCCTCTCTCTTCAGCCAGCTTGACAATGTTTTCCAGTGTACCTATTGTTGTCCTCTGGTCGGGCCGGGTACCACGCTCGATCAGGGCCACCGGGGTTGCAGGGTCTTTGCCATGCTTCATCAGTTCGTTCACATTACGGGGCAGCATGCTTACACCCATCAGGATGACAATAGTTCCGCTAAATTTTGCAAGTGCATCCCAATCCAAAGCTGAATCCTCCTTGGTTGGGTCTTCATGTCCTGTGATGAAGGTCACCATGCTGGCATGGTCCCTGTGAGTAACAGGTATACCTGCATAGGCCGGTGCCGCAATTGCTGATGTGATGCCGGGCACAATTTCAACTTCAATGCCATTGGCAACCAGCACCTGTGCCTCCTCGCCGCCACGTCCGAATACATACGGGTCGCCCCCTTTTAACCTGACTACAATCTTCCCCCCTTTAGCTTTATCCACCAGTACCTGATTTATCTGCTCCTGTTTGAGTGTGTGGCTGCCTGCATATTTACCGGCATCTATCTTTTGGGCATTTTCGGGCATGCTGGCCAGAATCTGCTCTCCGGGAAGCTGGTCATATACTATGACCTCGGCTTCGTCTATGAGCCTGCGTGCTTTGAGCGTGAGGAGTTCCGGGTCCCCTGGACCGCTACCTACAAGGTATACCTTGCCCAGTTTTTTGCTGTTCATATGGTAGTCTCCGTTTTCTTAAGTTAAAATATAGTTTTTCTTATGGTTCTGGAAGTATGATATAATTTCCTGATTGTGAGGGGGTGGTCAGGGGTGTGAAGACCAGGGGTTCTTTGAGGCTGCCTAAGGTGGGCATGTCCCTGAAGAACTGGCGGAGGTGGGTGATGACGGTGGGGGCTGTGGCGGGAGTAGTTTTTGAGGACGGTTTTTGCGGAGGATATTTTTTATGGAGTATTGGTGCAGGCTATGTAAAAGTTCATGTTATTAAAAGAAAAAAAACTTAACTATGTATGGCTGCTAAAATACAGAAATTCTTATTCGGCGTTCTTCGCGGTGGGTTAAATAAACCTCAACATCCAAGCTATGTACTCAAATATGCAGATGCAAAAGATGAAATG
>QBUR01000184.1 GCA_013374385.1 Candidatus Methanocomedens sp.
ATAAAATCCACAAATCACCTTTTTCAAAACAAGATGATCCTCCTTTCAGTCGGAAATACTGGGCTGTCGACCTACCTTTTAATACCTTTCCTTAACATAACTTCCAATAAATGCCCCTTAAAGCAGTATCAGACTTCCAGCCAACAGGTGACCAGGGGCCGGCCATAGAAGCATTATCAAAAGGCATCCTGGCAGGTGAACGACACCAGACTCTCCTCGGGGTCACTGGTTCAGGCAAGACCTTCACTGTAGCCAAGGTTATCGAAAAGGTCCAGCGGCCCACCCTGATCATTGCCCATAACAAGACCCTAGCCGCCCAATTGTACAGCGAATTCAAGGCGTTTTTCCCTGACAATGCAGTGGAATACTTTGTCAGTTATTATGATTACTACCAGCCAGAAGCATATTTGCCCACTACAGACACCTATATTGAAAAAGATGCCCATATCAATGAGGAGATCGACAAACTCAGGCTCGCAACCACCCGCTCACTCATTGAACGACGGGATGTCGTTGTGGTGGCCAGTGTATCCTGTATCTACGGCCTGGGAAGTCCGGAAGAATGGCGCAGCATGACCCTGATACTCGATGTGGGCCAGCACATTGAACGAAAAACAATCCAGGCCGCACTGGTAGATATCCAGTACGAACGCAATGACCTGAATTTTACTCAGGGCAATTTCAGGGTGCGGGGCGATACGGTTGAGGTCTTTCCCGCCATGGCAAACCAGGGATTGCGCATAGAATTGTTCGGCGACGAAGTGGAACGTATAACCGAGTTCGACCCATTGACAGGTCATACCCTGCACGACCTCCAGCGCGCTGCAATATACCCTGCCCGGCACTATGTTATGCCTGCCGAGACCATTGAAAAAGCCATTGTTTCAATAGAAGCAGAACTTGAAGTGGAAGTTGAGCGGTTCCGTTTAAAGGGGAAACTTTTGGAAACACAGCGACTGGAACAAAGGACACGGTTCGATATCGAAATGATGCGCGAAATTGGGTACTGTTCTGGTATCGAGAACTACAGCGCGCATATGGAAGGTCGCTCGCCCGGAGAGCCACCATTTTCACTACTTGATTTCTTTCCAGACGACTATCTAGTCATCCTTGACGAAAGCCATGTTACCCTTCCACAGATCCAGGGAATGCACAATGGAGACCGCGCCCGCAAGGATTCACTTGTGTCCAATGGTTTCAGGTTGCCAAGTGCCTATGACAACAGGCCGCTGAGGATTGATGAGTTTCGCAAACGTGCAGGGCAGACCATATATGTCTCGGCCACGCCCGGTGATTTTGAAATGGAAAACAGCACTAAAGTGGTAGAACAGATAATCAGGCCCACCGGGCTGGTGGATCCTGAAGTTGCTATACGGCCTGTAGTAGGACAGGTGGACGACCTGATAGGAGAGGTCAGGCGCGAGGTGAATGCAGGCGGACGTGTTCTGGTCACTACCCTGACCAAGCGAATGGCTGAAGACCTGACCGAATACCTGGCTGAACTCGATATCAAGGCCAGGTATATGCACTCTGACATTCAAACCCTTGAACGGGTGGAAATTATACGGGATTTGCGCCTGGGCGTGTTCGATGTACTGGTGGGTATTAACCTGTTGAGGGAAGGTCTTGACCTTCCTGAGGTGTCACTTGTCGCGATTCTGGATGCAGATAAGGAAGGGTTCCTGAGGTCTGAGCGCTCGCTCATCCAGACCATCGGGCGTGCCAGCCGTAATGTAGATGGCAGGGTGGTGATGTATGCTGATAAGATAACCGGTTCAATCAAAAGGGCAATGGATGAAACAAATCGGCGGCGTCTCATCCAGCAGGAATATAACCGACAGCACAACATCACGCCTAAGTCCATAACCAAGTCCATCAGGGGAGATATTGTACCAAAATCCGATGAAATTAGTATAGAGCTCTTTGATGATATGTCTCAAGAGGAGATACTGAATTTAATAATAGACCTGGAAGCCAGTATGCAAAAGGCAGCCAAAAAGCTTGAGTTTGAAGATGCTGCTTCTATGAGGGACCGTATCAGGGAACTCAAATTAAAACTGGAAGATATCGACTGAACCGTTAACAGTCTACCACCCTTCTGAAAATACACCTGGTTGGGTTATATTTGTCATCATGACAGGGCAATTTTGGGCATTAAGACTATGGCAATATTTCTCCATATGCTTGGCATCAGGGAAATAATGGGCCACACTTGCAGTACATCGATTGCCTACAAGGAAGATGCATACATAGCTCATATTTACTCACCCATACAACTTTTAGTTTTATTTCGCAACAATCAAACCCCTATGTGGTTTTTTTGCCCTATATTTTCGGTCAATTTCCCCACAATCATAATTTACCATTAACGATATAAAAGCATTTGTAAATTTAAGGTTTTTGGTAATGCCAGATTTTCAAGTTTAAAATCAATATTTCACGCCATGGGCATCCATCGCATACCCCTGCCCCATCAATAATGACTGTTTTTAACTTGGGGGGATGGTATGGAGTATGACTGGATTAGTCAGGGATTACCAGCATTAAAGGAACGAAAATAATTGGGACCAGTCACAATATTTTTCTTGTACGCATTAAAAGTCTTCACCATGATATTTATACAATATAAGTCCACAGCTTTATATTATTCCAGATCATTTTCCTCACCCATGTTCTTAGCCATGGGTGCCGAAGCCACAATCGAACTCAGGGACGGTATGGTCATCAAGAAACGCCTGCGAAAGGGCTACCGCCTGGAATCCCTTGATAACCTAATTCGCAGGGACCGTACCCGGACAGAAGCCCGCCTCATATCTGAGTCCAGGCGCAATGGTGTGCCCACTCCCATAATCTATGACATTGAGGACTTCGAGATTACAATGGAATACATTGAAGGCCCAAAAATAAAGGATATCATCACACCTCGGTTAAGCAACGATGTGGGAGTTGTGGTGGGCAAGCTCCACGCTGCCAATATTGTACACGGCGACCTCACCACCTCCAACATGATACTGCACAACGACCGGATATACCTCATCGACTTCGGGCTAGCCTATTATGACAACTCTGTGGAGGCGCAGGGTGTGGACATCCATGTACTGTTCCAGACCTACGAGAGCACACACAACGACCATGAAGAACTTATATCCGCATTCTCCGGGGCGTACCGCCAGACCTTTTCAGGTGCTGACGCTGTACTTGAGCGGGTAACACAGATTAAAAGGAGAGGACGGTATGCATAAGATATATTTTGCCACTGGCAATGCCCATAAACTCAGGGAAGCAAAAAACATCCTGGGAGACGTGGGATTTGAAGTAGAGCAGCTCGATTGCGATTATCCCGAACTGCAGGCCGATGACCTTGAGACCATATCAACCTACGGCGCGCGATGGTGTGCTGACAAACTGGACAGGGATGTTATGGTAGACGACAGCGGCATATTTATCGATGCCCTGAACGGATTTCCCGGCCCCTATTCACGATATGTGGAAGACCACCTGGGCAACCAGAAAGTCCTGAAGCTCATGGAAGGTGAGACTAACCGCAAGGCTATGTTCAGGACAGTAGTGGGATTCTGCTTACCCGACGGTGAGCCCCGTACATTCACAGGCGAGGTTGTGGGGACCATATCACTTGAAGAACGTGGAACACATGGTTTTGGATACGACCCCATATTCCTGTATGAAGGGCAAACCTTTGGTGAACTGGAAGATGTCAAAAAGAACCAGATATCACACAGGGGCAATGCCATGCGAAAATTTGCACGGTGGTTGGAATTGAATCGTTGCTGACACTTGCAGTTTCTTTATTTAATTAATTCAAATGAAAGTATAAAACAAAAACAAAATAAAAATAAAATACTAAAACAGGATTTCAGGGCCAGAGGCCAAAACTGTAATTGAGAAATAATAATAAAAGTCCTATCAGCACTCCACCAATCATAATATATTTAGGGTTCATGTGGTATGTGGTTTCATCAACCTCATAATACCGCATCAGTCCAGCTGATGACTGCAGGCCGCTACCTGTCTGTTTCTTCTTTCCCAAGATACTTATCCTCCATAATTGTATGTGTGATTATCACTAATGAATGTATCGACCATTGCCCTTATACCAGTGCCTTGAGCAGGTCAAAGTCGTGCAGCATTCCAATTAGTTTATTTCGAGCAGATAGTACAGGCATCTGGTCGATGTTGTTACGCTTCAATTTCCTGGCAGCGTCACTCACCGTAGTATTGGGTACAACGGTCATAGGTTCACCCTTCAGGTTTATGACCTCACTCACGGTAGAATCCGGAAGTTTTATCCGGGCCACACTGTAATACAGGCTCATAGTATCGCGCATTGATTCCCATGTCCATGCATCGTCATCCGAGCCTGCGGACATATCCGAATGCTCAAGCGAATCCTCGATAATGCTCATATTTATAAGGTCCTTATCGTTTATTACTCCCAGCACTTCACGGTTCACATTCACTACAGGTGCAGCTTTTACCTCTGCCATCTCCATCATCATTCCCACAACCGAAACAGGAGTTTGGTCCCAAATAACAATTGTCTGGTCACTTATGAGGTCACTAATAGACTCCGAAATGCTTAAGCCTGCAACGGCACCCACAATATCTGCTATGGTAATCAGACCTACGAGGGTACCATTTTCAACAACGGGTAGCCGCCTAACTCTGTGTTCCAATATTGTTCTGGCAGCATCCACAATAGACTCGCCGGGTTTGATTGTAATGGGGTCTCTCCGCATCAGGATAGCCAATTGCTCTTCTTCAGGATATTTTAGAAGGTCAGTCCTGGTAACGATACCTACAAGTTCATCCTTCTTTACCACAGGCACGCCGGAAACATGTTTATTTTTAAGTATTTCAAGTACCTCATCCCTGGAACCAGGCAATGAAGCATAAGCAACATCCCGCACCATTATGTCTTCAACTGTTGTAAAACCAGGCATTTTTGTAAAACTCCTATTTGGGCTGTTGATGGTGCTTGTACTATTTGGGTTTTTCCCCTCTAACAACCATCACTGGTATATTTGAGTTCCTTGATACCTTTTCTGCCACACTGCCCAGTAAGAATCTATCAAGACCGCTTTTGCCAAGTGTTCCCATAACTATGAGGTCGGCTGAAATATTCTCTGATATTTTAATTATTTCCTCAGCAGGATGCCCTTCAACATTGAAACTTTCGATTTCAAGACCCGCAGATTGAGCCAGGTCTTCCACCAATTTGACAGCATCATCACCTTCCTTTTTCAAAATCTCATACATGTTCTCCATTGCCATATCAACAGGGATAGAAGTAAAAGCCCCCGTGTCCACAACATACACAGCAGAAAGACTGGCTTCTGATATCCGTGCAACTTCAATAGCGTGTTTGACGGCATGTACTGAGTTTTCTGAACCGTCCGTTGCAATAACAATTTTCTTAAATATCTCGCTTTTCATGAAATCTCCCTCCGTTTAAGTAATGATGGTCTTAATGTCATCAGGTCTGCCCCGCCTTACAAAACTGGCAAGCATATTATGGCTGTTTGATAAATTGGAAGATCTTTTATCCAGCACCATTATTTTTGCCTGCTTTCCTTCCTGTATTGAACCGAGTTGTTCGGCCAGTCCAAGCACCCGAGCACCATTTAGTGTACAAATATTAAATACCTGTCTGTCCTCCAGTCCATATACCTTTGACAGGAATTCCATTTCAGAGAACATATTAGCCGAATTTAACATAACATTGTCTGTGCCTGCCGCAACCGTGACACCCATCTCCAGCATCCTGGCAATGGGAGGATGGGCGGGAGAACCCACACGAGTTACGAAATTCGACCTTGGACAGACTACTGCAGGAATATCTGCATCCACGAGCTGTTTAACATGTGTCTCCGAAGCATGTGTCATGTGCACAATAAAATCAGGCTCCAGTTCAATTGACTTAGAGATGTCTGATATATCCTTTTCACCTCCGTGTATGGCAAAAAGCTTTCCTGCCCTACGGGCAACACGGGATGCAACTTGTAGCACTTCGAAAGGAACATCATTGACCCCGCTCATACCGATTCCGTTGCAAACTTCCACCAGATCATCCAGTTCACTGTTGCCCGGTCTTTCCGGGTGCTGCGGCCGGCCCATTATCATCCCATTAAGACCGCCAGAAGCATATGTGTATGTGGCAAGGGCATCTACCAACAGGGACGCACCTTCTATGCCGCCTTCCCTGAAATCGCAAAATGCACAGGTGCCTGTCCGTATCATATCATTTAATGTCCCGTGCATGGCATCCTTTAGGTCGGCAGCCAGCGATTCACCGAGTACACGATGTTTTAAGCCATTAGGAGGTCGCACCAGGCTATCCAGGTCAGACAGTGGCGGGTCCTTGATTATAGAATCACCGATATGAGTATGCGCATTTACAAAACACGGAGTCACCAATCCATCCAATGTGGCATCTACTGCTGAATCAGTCCCGACTTCTGTGATTATGCCATCTTTCACGCACAGGTATCCTTCGATGAGCCTGGGCTCATCGCCATAAAAAATGGTCCCTGAAATAACATGCTCATCAGACATCTTCTGTACAATATTCCTTTTGATTGATATTGATTGTGCAACTGGAGGATGCATCTTATCACACTCACACATTTACAGGTTTCACTACAATTTGTACTGGTGTGAATAAAATATAACTGTGTTAATCTCTCCTTTACAATTTTAATGCGTGATTGGTCGTATTCACCTGTAATAGGCCAACCCCATTGTTTCCGATGGAAAAATAGATAAAAATGAAATAGATTGTATTTAGTGTGAATATGTACTGTGATGGTGTTAATAAGAAAAACAACACAGAAAACAGTGTTTTTACTTTAAAGATGTGTTAAATGGTTTTTTTATCGTACAGACATGTATTTACCCACATTTCTACTGTATATTATATATATGAGTAGTGATACCTAATCACATGTTAACTACAACACTGCGTGTGAATTACACATTCACATCGTAGAAGTGGACAATAATCGGAGGGGATGGAATACTTCCGAGGCGAGGGATGCCGGCCGCAATCTGAGGGGATGTGCGGCTGCCTTTCTTTGATACAAATCTCCACTTTTGAGGACAATGAAATGGAAATACGTGTCGAAATAAAAATGGACGACGGTTCTATTGACAGGACCGAGATTATCGGCAACCTTACTGCTGAAACTTTATTGAATCTCATTAACAAGTTCACCAACCTATACAATTCTTCACCTACAACTTCACAACAGACTGCTTTTGCTGCGCCTCAAGTGGCTCCTAACGGCCCCACCATGCAGCCTCAACCAGTACAAACAACTCCGATTAATCAACCTTCCTTTCAAACAACTCAAACCACCCAACCCAAAACCCAGGGGGCTCGTAACTTTGGCATTGCTGTAGAAGAATACAACCAGCTAAAGAACGAGTCCCTTACAATTAAAGAACGATTGGAACTTTTTCTCAATTTTGAATACAAGGGCCACTGGTTCACATCACTTGAAGTAAAAAGTGACTATGACCGGATATATGGCCCCATCAACCTGAGCACTGTGTCCACATACCTTTCCAGGCTATACCGGGAAGACAAACTTGAACGCACTGGTAACCGCAACCAGCGGAAATATTGTATAAAGGAACTACCAGAAATGCCGGTATATCCCTATGAGGCAGTCCAGTTCCAGAAAATCAGGCAAAAGTAAAACTGATTATTGTAAATCCCACAATAATAAATCAGGGAATTGTAAAACCGATAATTGTAATCCAGTCTTAATGTTTCGAAGCTTTTTTAACAAATTCACTTAATCCAGTTCACAGCGGCTCAGGTCCGCTGACATCATATATTGGTATTGGTCCAGTATTGAGCTATGGATACGTCTTGTGAACCGGGCCTGTATTATAGAAACAAACAATGAATTTTCACCCACCTTAACCTCCACGTCAGTAGGTTTGGCCGGAACCAGATCAGTTGGAGCCAGCACAGGACCGCCGCATGATGTGCAAATCCTAAAATCCCGGTCTTCCTGATTAATGAACTCCTTGACCTCATCATCCACGATAAAACTCTTTGCCACAGCTTCACGGTAGGACACAGTAATCACGACAAAAAAAAGATTAGAGCAAAGACATGCTCTCGAGTTGTTCCTGTACTATCTCAACTCCACGCTGACAATCTGCTGGAGATTTTCCCCCGGTTACCACCAGTTTACCTGAACTGAATATGAGAACCACTATCTTAGGTGATTTAATACGGTAAACAAGTCCGGGGAATTGCTCAGGCTCATATTCAATGTTCTCGAAACCCAGGCCCACAGCGATTGCATTTAGATTTAATTTAGTACCAAGGTCAGCTGATGCAACAATGTTCTGTATTGTTATATCAGGGTCTTTCAAAACCTCCATACCAAGAGATTCAATCTTCTTGGCAAGATTGTTAATGACAATTACTACATCGTCTACATTCTTCGCCCCAGTGCAGACTACCTTGCCTGAAGTAAAAATTAAAAAGGCTGCTTTGGGATTGGTTACCCGGTAGACCATGCCTGGAAATTTGGCTTTATTATATTCTGCACCTTCAAGTACTGATTCAATGCTCACTAAATCAAAACTTTCAGCTAATTTAGTTGACGCGACTACGTTCTGAATCTTTATATCCGATTCTGGCTTTATTTCCGATTCTGGCATTTTTTCACCGATATGTTATCTTAATATATTCAATCATTGGTTAGAATATTACATATAAACCGTGGCATTAACGATAAAACCTACGGAAAGTAAATCCATGTTTTTTTCGATCCATATCTACCTTAAAGATAAAACTTAGCTAATGTTTATACTTCCATCAACAACTTATTGTATATGACAGAATGCCTGGATGCTGTATACCAACGGCGCAGCGTACGTAAATTTACATCAGACCCAGTAGACTGCCAGATTGTTGAAAAACTCATCCGGGATGCCCAGATGGCACCCTCTGCCGGCAATCTCCAGGCAAGGGACTTTATTGTGGTAACAAACACAGCGGTCAAGACAAAACTAAAAAAAGCTGCGCTTGACCAGAAATTCCTGGTGCAGGCGCCAGTGATTATTGTGTTCTGTGCCAACACGTCCCGTTCCAGTCGTATCTACAGCGGCCGGGGTGAACTCTATTCTATACAGGATGCCCGCATAAGTGCTATGGTAATGACACTGGCCGCCCATGATATGGGCCTGGCCACCTGCTGGGTGGGTGCATTCAATAATGCAGATACATCAGATATACTCATGATTCCCCACAACATCAGGCCAATATGTATGCTTGCCCTGGACTATCCGGCAGATACTCCTGACACACCTGACCGCATAGATGCCTCAAAACTGATACACTGGGAATCCTGGTGAAAATGAACTACTTATTGCCCTTATTGCCTTCAATTCCCTTCATTCCTTTATTTCCTTCAATTTCACCCCAGGTGTGAAAAAATCGCTGCACTGCCGTGAAGTGGGACGTCAATGCAATCACCACGATGATCCAGCCCAGCAGTTGCATGGAATAAATTTGCGCAGGATAGATGATGTTAGCAGCACTTACCATAATTATCAGGGCCAGCCGGTCTGCCCGCCCCATGATGCCGCCGTAATGCCGGGTGCCCCCGACTGCCTGAGCCTGAGTGCCCATATAACTGGTTATCAGCACACCGGTAATGGCAGCAACCCCGATCATCCAGTGGACGTAGCCTGCAAAGAATATGCCGCATATGATGAAAGTATCTGCATAGCGGTCGATGACATGGTCAAGGAAATCACCCCTGTCAGACTGCATATTGAACATCCGTGCCATGACCCCATCAACGGCATCAGTGAACGAGTTCAAAATCACAAACACCAGTGCCGCAATCAAGTATATCCTGTTGTCGTAGGAATAATAATATGACACCCCGGCCAGTATCGCAAAGATGAGAGACAGTACCGATACCCTGTTGGGAGTAAGACCCATGTGTACAAGGGCAGAAGCACAAGGTTCCAAAATAAAACTCACATAAGGCCTGTAATTATTCAGTGTCATCCGAACACCTCCTCGCTCCAGTCAAAACGCCCTGGCAGATATCCACTTAATTGCTCATAGTCCCCTGACTCAAGCCGCTGTATCATTGAGTGTACCTCCAGTGCAGCATCTTCGGGTATGGTCGTGGTAGTTTCCAGTTCATAAACCATTTCATACAGTTCCACCGCTTCCACCAGTATCACGTCCAAAGCTTCTGCTTCCATGTTCTCCTGCACCTTTTGAGGCGGATATCCCCTATTATCAAGTCTCTGTGCCAGAACACGTGGCCGGGTGCGGAGCACAATGAGCCCATCAATGCCCGTTAGCAAGTGGGATAGGTGCCCCTCGATAATCACTGTTGCGGTATTATCCGTTACCAATTCATCCACCCGGTCCTGAAGAGCATCCATGTCCGCCTCCAATGAACCACGTTGTTCATCTTCACCAGTATGCAGGCCCTCGCCGATTATCAAAGCATTGAGGTCGATAATCCGGTAATGCTGCTCCAGCAAAGTGCAAATAGAAGTCTTCCCTGTGCCCGGTGTACCGGTCAGTGCAATTATCATGAGCCCAGTGTACCCTGCAGTGCATATACTACCAGTTTGTTCTGGTCAGGGGTGCCCACGGTTATTCTTACCAGCCCATCGCCTGCGTCCCGGAACGAGGTGCAGTCGCGCACAATGATGCCTTTCTTGAGCAGCATTTCTACTACATCCTTGCTTTTCTTTGGCGATACATCTATGAGAATAAAGTTTCCTTCGGACTGATATACCCTGCAGTAACCTGACAGGTGCTCGCTAAGGAATTTCCTGCCCACATCTACGTTATCAATGGTCTTCTCCCGGTAATCGACATCATCAAGTGCAGCCAGTCCGGCTGCCACTGCGATTCTACTAATCGCGAATGGAGTGGTGGCTTTCATGTATTCCCTGAATATCCAGTTAGGTACAACTGCATACCCTATCCTCAGTCCTGCCAGGCCCATGGCCTTTGACATGGTCCGGCCCACCACAAGATTGTCGTACTCTGAGACCAGACCAACCAGGCTTTTCGAAGCGAATTCAACATAAGCTTCATCTAAAAACACAATGGCATTTGTGGACTTCACTACTGCTCTGACATCGTCTTCGGGAATGGTGTTGCCTGACGGGTTGTTAGGTGAGCATAAATATATCAGGCGGGTGGAATCCTCAATAGAGGAAATTATTGTTTTAATTGGTACACTGTAATCATCCTGCCGCTTAACAAACACAGGCGTACCGCCCGCTGCCCTTAATGCAATTTCAAAATATGAAAAGGTGGGCGTAGGGATGATGGCACTGGTACCGGGCTGGACGAACAACCTCATAAGGGTGTCGACCACACCATCCATACCGGCTCCCATTACCACCATATCCTCCGGGTAGCCTACGTATGCTGCCAGTGCCCTGCGCAGTTCTCCTGCATCAACTGAAGGGTACACGCTTATGCTGTCTGCCATTGTGCGAACGGCTTCTACTGCCCTGCTGGACGGACCCAGTGGATTCTCATTTGAACCAAGTTTGATTATATCCCCAGGTTTTAAACCATAACCTGCGACAATATCTTCAGTAGATTTTCCTGGTACGTATTCGGCTATGCCTTTGATGGATTCCTTTAGCAGGTCTTTCGAGTCGGTCATTCTATTTCCTTTATACCCTGGGCTACCACTTCTATTACGCGGTCTACCTGCTCTTTAGTGATATTAAGAGGTGGTACGAACCTGAGCACTGATTCTGATGTGCAGTTCAACAGCACCCCGTGCTCTCTTGCATAATCAACTATGGAACTGCATTTCATATTTAGTTCAATGCCAACCATTAGCCCTTTGCCCCGGATTTCAGTTATCCGGTCAAGTTCAAGGGTTTTCAATCCCTGCATCAGGTACTCACCCATCCGAGCCGAGCGTTCGACCAGTTTCTCATCTTCTATTACTTTCAATGATGCCAGTGCAGCAGCACATACCAGCGGACCGCCGCCAAATGTGGCAGCATGGTCGCCTTTTTGCATCTTGGCAGCCGTGTCTTCCTTAGCAAGCAAGGCACCCATGGGCAGACCACCAGCCAGTGCTTTGGCGAGTGTCATGATATCGGGCTCCACCCCTGAATGCTCCCTGGCAAACCATTTGCCAGTCCTGCCAAATCCGGTCTGGACTTCATCAAATATCAACAGTGCACCGGCATCATCACATAAATCCCGGGCTGAGCGCAGGTATTCATCAGAAGGTACCCGCACCCCACCCTCGCCCTGGATGGGCTCAATTATGACTGCTGCAGTATCCCGGTTCACACTGCCCTTCAATGATTCTACATTGTTATAAACTACGAATTCTACTTTCTGCAATAGCGGCTGGAATGGCTCACGGTACTGTGACTTATGGGTTACGCTGAGCGCACCCATGGTACGTCCATGGAAACTGTGCTCGGCAGCCACAAAATCGGTTCGTCCTGTAGCCCGGCGCGCCAGTTTCAATGCGCCCTCCACAGCTTCGGTCCCGGAATTGCAAAAGAATATACGGTCCATACCTGTCCTGGGCACCAGTTGTTCTGCCAGTTCAGCCTGCTGGCTGGTATAATACAGGTTTGAAACATGTATAAGTTCAGCAGCTTGCCGGCTAATAGCCTCAACCACTGCAGGATGGCAGTGTCCCAGATTATTGACTGCTATACCTGCCACACAA
The DNA here is from genome assembly GCA_013374385.1 of Candidatus Methanocomedens sp. Classification (GTDB taxonomy): domain Archaea; phylum Halobacteriota; class Methanosarcinia; order Methanosarcinales; family Methanocomedenaceae; genus Methanocomedens_B. The sequence goes on from QBUR01000184.1 coordinate 12,738, forward strand.
TCTATGTATTCCCGTCCTCCAGTATCCCATATTACAGCACCCGCACCGCGGGAAATAGCAATTGGTTGGCGAGTATAATTCTGAAAAACGTACTTCTGGTCCTTGTCAACGATATTCTGATATATGTCTGTCATTTGTACTTCCCATCCTTGATAGAAGTCTAAAGTGATAAAATCTTTGATACTGGTGTTATCACAAAGTGATAATAGAATGATGACAGTGCCATTGTTAAGTGATAACAATACTAAAACAGGATAATTTCGCTATGCTAACAGCGTATTAGAAGTGAAATAACAATGGAGTAATAATTTAATAACAACGTTTGATAAACGAGGATTGAAGTTATACAATCGATTTTACTTTTTCTGCAGCTTTCTTCATTTCATTCAAAATTAACCCAAGCCCACCTTCGTTACTTGCCATTACCACTAAAAGTGCATTCGGACCAGCCGCATAGGTTATAAGATTGTGCTTATCGGTTTCCACAATAATTGATTTTGGTACTTCTTTACTAAGCCTTTTGGTGGTAGATTCAGCAGACATGTGAAGCGTAGCAGTCAAAGCCGCAAAAGCTTCAGTATTTGATTCCTGTGTGGCTCTGGATACCATTAACAACCCATGACGTGATATTATAACAGATAGCTTGATGTCGTCAATTGATTCGAGACTAATTAAAACTTCATCAAGCATTTCTTTTAAAGTTGCTATATCACATTCCTCCCTTTTTGGTCGATCTTATAGATTTGTTTAAGGTGACAATTAAATAAATAACCGTCACCTGAAAAATGGTGATGGATACTTTCATGACCAAAAACATTTCATCCTCAATAGCAGGGTGAAGTATATACTCTATCACTGCTGCAATAAAAACAAAAATCGAACCAACGAACATTAAATTAAGGCTCTTACTGTGTTTCTAGTTGGTAGTTTA
>QBUR01000103.1 GCA_013374385.1 Candidatus Methanocomedens sp.
ATTGTTTGAGGCGCTCATTGAATATGAACCTTTTTGCAATTATTAAATATGTTTTATTGGATGATAATAAAATCATAAATTGCTAAATAAATAAGTACCATTATAACCCTTCACTGGATTCAGGTGTAAACTCATGCACAATAATATCCTGCAATCAGGGAACATAGGCAAATCTGTTAGAATAGAGCGAATAATTAACCGGAAAACCGGCAGGAGCATAATTATCCCTATGGACCACGGTGTAGGGGCCGGGCCCATTCAGGGATTGGCCGACCTGTCATTAATGGTGAATAAAGTTGCAGATGGTGGTGCAAATGCCGTACTTGGACACATGGGACTTCCCAAACACGGACACAGGGGCTACGGTAGGGATGTGGGGCTAATCATCCATTTATCGGCATCAACTTCCCTGGGTCCGGACCCAAATCACAAGGTACTGGTCACTTCTGTGGAAGATGCCATCAAGGTGGGAGCTGACTGTGTGTCAGTCCACGTAAATGTAGGTGCACACGACGAGGCGAAGATGCTTGAGGATCTCGGTAAGACTGCAAGTAAATGTGATGAATGGGGTATGCCCCTGCTGGCAATGATGTATCCCAGAGGACCAAAAGTTGATTCTGAACACGATGTTGAATATGTGAAACATGCTGCCCGTGTAGGAGCTGAACTGGGTGCAGACATAATCAAAACCAATTATACAGGTGATCCGGACTCGTTCAGGGAAGTCGTAAAAGGATGTCCTGTCCCGGTTGTTGTGGCCGGAGGACCCAGGATGAATACTGAAGCTGACCTGATGCAGGTGGTATATGATTCGGTACAATCCGGAGGCAAAGGAGTAGCAATAGGACGCAACGTATTCCAGGCAGATGACCCCGCCGCTATCGTGGCGAATATTGCAAAGATAGTGCATGAAGGTTATTCAGTGGATGAGGTCTATGAATAATATGGTTAAAACTGACCTTTCTGTTGAACTTACAGGCCTTGCACTGGAAAATCCAACCATACTGGCAGCGGGTGTATTGGGTACCACAGGCTCATCTCTAAAGCGAATGGCAAACTCGGGTGCAGGTGCAGTTGTGACCAAATCCATAGGTATCGAACCAAAAGTTGGTCATCCTAATCCCACCATGTTCAAACTGGATTGCGGATTCCTGAATGCCATGGGTCTGCCAAACCCGGCTTATAAGGAGTTCAGGGGTGAACTTGATATTGCCAAAGAAGGCGGTGTCCCCGTAATAGCCAGCGTGTTCGGCGCCCACCCTGACGAATTCTCGGAAATTATCGCAGGACTGGACGGCGCTGATGCTTATGAATTGAATGTCAGCTGTCCCCATGCAATCGGATACGGTGCAGTTGTCGGTACGGACCCGGTGCTGGTGGAAGAAATAACGAGAGCCGCCAAACAGGCCGCAAGCGTACCTGTATGGGTAAAACTCACTCCTAATGTTACAGATATCGTGGAAATAGGTGAAGCTGCCCGGAAAGGTGGTGCTGACGCAGTGGTGGCTGTCAATACAGTACGGGGCATGGCTATTGATATTCACAGCGGCTATCCCATCCTCGGCAACCGCTTTGGCGGGTTATCAGGAGCTGCCATACGCCCGGTGGCTGTAAAGTGTGTCTATGACCTGTATCAGGCACTGGATATACCGGTGATAGGCGTGGGCGGTATTTCAAAGTGGCAGGATGCGGTGGAGATGATGATGGCAGGGGCACGTGCGGTGCAAATCGGGTCTGCAGTCTTTGATAGTATTGATGTATTCAACGATGTGACCGCTGGGTTGGCCCGATACCTGGCAAGCCATAGTATGGTGCTTGATGACATTATTGGTCTGGCTCACAGGAAGGTGGGATTGTGAAACCACAAAATGCAGTTATTACAGAGGTGATTCATGAGACACCTACCATTACCACACTAAAAACTGATATTAAACTGGATGCATTGCCTGGCCAGTTTGGTATGGTCTGGGTCAGGGGACTGGATGAAGTACCCATGGCACTGTCACACCCGGACGGTATCACGGTGCAGAGGGTAGGTGAAGCCACCGCCGCACTGTCAGATATGCAGGTGGGCGACAGTATCGGTATCAGGGGTCCGTTCGGGAACGGGTTTGAACTAAAAGGTAACAGGATAATGCTCATTGCAGGCGGTGTGGGTGGTGCACCCTTGCTGCCGCTGGCACGGTTGGCACATTCAAAGGGGCTGGACTTGACAATCGTAATTGGTGCCAGGACAGGGGATGAACTGCTGTTCGAGCAACAGTTCTCACAGTGCGGTAGTGTCAGTGTTGCCACTGATGACGGGAGCAAGGGACATCATGGATTGATTACCGAACTCATGAATCAGTTCGACCTGGAAAGCTTTGACCAGTGCTATGTCTGCGGTCCAGAACTGATGATGAAGGGTGTGCTTAACATGCTTCAGGCAAGGGGGATTGAAACGCATTCACAGTTCAGTCTTCACAGATATTTCAAATGCGGGATAGGAGTATGTGGTGCATGCACAATTGACCCATCCGGCCAAAGGGTCTGCAAGGACGGACCTGTGTTCCAAGGCGACATGCTTATATACAGTGAATTGGGGAAATATCATAGGGACGCAACCGGGAAAAAAATAGTTTATTGAAATGTTCAGGAAATCTTTGAGGATAGTTAATAGATGATAGGTAGATTCAAAATTGATGATGAAGCTATTACCGGGACCATACAGGGTACCAGGGTGATAGTAGAAAAGGACCTTTATAATGACTCTTACGAGATTGGAGAACTGGAAGTACTCCCGCCTGTTACACCGGGCAAGATAATCTGTATGGGATTGAATTATGTGGACCATGCTCTGGAACTGGATATGGCCCTGCCGGACCACCCAATAATATTCCTAAAACCTCCCTCGGCTGTCATCGGAAATGGCGACAAGATTTTGTATCCACCTGAAAGTAATCAGGTTGATTACGAGGCCGAACTGGCAGTAGTGATTGGTAAACGTTGCAGGAACATAGCGGCCCGCCGTGCCGATGACGTGATAATGGGATATACATGCTTTAATGATGTTACAGCACGGGACATCCAGAAGATAGATAACCAGTGGACCCGGGCCAAGAGTTTTGACACTTTTGCACCCATTGGTCCATATATTGTCGAACCAGGGGAAATTGACCTGTCAAATGCTTACATCCGCTCCAGGGTCAACGGGGAGATGAAACAGGACTCCAATATCAGTAATATGACATTTAACCCATCAGTACTTGTGGAGTTCATATCCCATATCATGACCCTGAATAAAGGTGATGTGATTGCCACCGGCACTCCTGCAGGTGTTGGAGAAATGCAACCGGGCGATATCGTGGAAGTAGAAATAGAGGGTATCGGCACACTGAAAAACCAAGTGGCTAAAGCGAACGCTTAACCTTACCTTACAGGTTAGTCGATAAGTTAATCACCAGGTTAATCAACTGGTTATTCGACACGTTCTTCCACAGGTTATTCGACAGATTGTTTTGCCGATTTTTCAATAGATACGTTATCAGGTTCTTCCTCGATAACATCTGCCGGCTCTTCCTGCTCAACCAACTTAACCTCTCCGTCTTCATTTCCGGTATCTGGTGGTTTTCCGGGTTCAGTTCCAATGTATGTCCTGTATAGTGCCAGCATGAAACCAAAAGCTGCCGGACCGACAATAATTCCCATTGCACCAACCACGAACAAGGGTGCTGTAAATGAAAGCAGGGTGATGATTGGATGAATCTGCCCCCGCTGCATCATCAATCTGGGGCGGATAATATTTCCGGGAATGGTTTCCAGAAACAGCCAGCCGAATATTAACAGTATCACACCTCGAATTGGCTCATCAACGATAAAATAGTAAATAGAAGCAGGCACATAGAAGGCGCCCGGTCCCACGATTGGCAGCAGGGCCAGAACTGCAATGATCGCACCCCACATCACCGGATATGGGACCCCGATTAACATCAATCCGATCCCGCCGATAATACCTGTGAGCACACATACCAATAAATAAACATTAAACAGGCTGTTGTAAATGCTGTCCAGGTGGCACAGGAATTCCTTGACAATCTCCACCCTGTTGGACGGCATAACATCGATGAAGGTTTGCACGATGTTCTCACCGTCGATTAGCAGATAATATACCATGAAGATCACTACTGCCAGTTCCATGGCAAATAGTGCAATATTTGATATGAAGCCAAGTACCACCCGCTGGAGCAGGCTGATGGCTGATAATATGGCAGAAGATGCCGAACCGGCGAGGTTCTCTTTCATGTTCTGCTGCACTGATTGCGGGATATAATCCCCCATCAGTCCTATGCCGTAATCGATTAGGGAATTGACATCTGTTTCCAGCACAGAAGGCTGGACTTTTGCCAGTTCAGAGCCCAGGATGAAGATAATATTTACAAACAAAGCAGAAAAGACCAGTGCAACAACAACTATGGTTAAAATAGCAGTGATGCGCCTGTTTTTTATCTTTGTGACCTGCCTCAGCTTCAAGTCGAGAGGACGCAACACGTATGCGCCAAGCATGCTCAAAATTATGACGTTAACAAAGACCCAGGAAAGGTATGTTACCAACAGGGCTGCTGACACGACAATAATACCTACAATGATTGTGAAATGTTTGCGTTCAAGGTGCCCGGTCATACCATCTAAATTATTTTATCAATTCAAAAGTGTTTCTACCCTTTTTTCACTGTTACGAAAATTATAAAATCTATCACTGTGTTATTGAATCCGGACCATGATAGACCTTCATACCCATTCCATATTCAGTGACGGTGAACTGCTTCCCAGTGAACTTGTACGAAGAGCAGTGGTGCACGGATACACGGCTATAGCTATCACCGACCATGTGGATTTTACCAATATTGAGTATGTACTGGACGGTATTAAAAAAGCCACGTACCTTGAAGATGTCTGGGATATACAGGTGCTGCCGGGTGTGGAGATTACGCATGTACCGCCACAGAAGATAGGCGAACTGGTGTCCCTGGCAAGGAAACTGGGCGCCAGGATTGTGGTAGTGCATGGGGAGAGCCTGACTGAGCCTGTAATTCCGGGGACCAACCGGGCAGCCATTGAGGCAGGTGCTGATATTCTTGCACATCCTGGCTTGATATCAAGAGAAGATGCTGCCCTTGCTGCAGCGCAGGGTGTCTGTCTGGAGATAACTTCACGTTGCGGGCATAACCAGGCCAATGGTCATGTGGCCAGGGTGGCAGAAGAGTTAGGTGCAGCACTGGTAGTGAGTACCGATTCCCATTCACCTGACGATTTGGTCACTGATGAACAGGCCCTCAAGGTCGCACTTGGTGCAGGGTTAAGTGAAAAACGTGCAGATGATGCTCTTATTTCACAACCTTTAAATCTGATTAACGCCCATAAATAAACCTTTTACGATACCTTTAAA
>QBUR01000102.1 GCA_013374385.1 Candidatus Methanocomedens sp.
GACGAGAAGAAATTAGGATTCTTTGAGAAATATCTCACAATATGGATATTTATCTGTATCATTGCAGGTCTTTTATTGGGCAAGACATTTCCAGCAGTGGCAACTTCTATCAATTCAATGCAATTATACAATGTATCCCTGCCCATTGCAGTTCTGCTGTTCTTTATGATTTTTCCCATCATGGTGCAAATTGATTTTAAACAGGTCATTAAAGCTGGTAAAACACCCAAACCTGTTTTATTAACTTTGTTTGTGAACTGGAGGATAAAGCCCTTTACAATCCTTTTTTTTGTTTGGGTTTTTATGAAAGTGATATTCACTCCATTCTTGCCAGATACCGTTACACCTACGTTGATGGGAGATATGGACTTAATATGTCTCAAGTCCAGGAATTTATTTAATTGACATGGATGGGGAAGTCATGGTTAAATTGATAATCAATGAAACGAAATGTAACGGCTGCGGGGACTGTGTAAAGGTATGCAAAAGCCGGAGTTTGGATATCCGTGATGGTGTATGCGTTGCAACCAGGCCGGATGAATGTAAACTTTGTATGCTGTGTAAGGTAACATGCCCCAGCGGGGCCATTGAGATAGAGGTATGAACTTATGGACAAAGAGGAAGGATGCAGTTGTTTTAATGCTGCCCTTGTGGACTATGCCCTGAAGAAAAAGAAGAGCAGCCTGCACGATGCCACCTGTCCGGTGTGCTACAAGACATTTACCACAAATAGGGAGGGGGATAAGGTGGTATGTTCCGACTGCCGGAAAGGTCTCAAGCATAAGGTCGAGGTGCTGGGTATAGGTGGCAAGAAGTACAATGACACCTTGAATGCGATAGTACAGGCTGTGTTAGGGACTGAGTTTAGGGTAATACCGGTAAATGATGTAGAGACTATAATGACCTATGGGGTGGCCGTCACACCTGCTGTGGTGGTTGATGGCAAGGTGATGTGTGAGGGAAAGGTGCCTGAATATGATGAGATATGTGATTGGATAGGTAAACGGATAGGCAAGTGGAGTGATGCAAAATGAAGATAGAAATACTTGGGACAGGTTGTGCAAAATGTAAAAAGGTCACTGATAATGTTAAGCGGGCAGTGGAGGAACTGGGGCAGGACATTGAGGTGGAGAAGGTCGAGGATATCAACCGGATTATTGACTATGGTGTGATGATGACGCCCGGGGTAGTGATAGATGGTGAGGTAAAGGTTGCCGGTAAAATCCCAGATGTCAAGCAGATAAAGCGGTGGATTACCGGATAACCTAATCGCCAAATCACTGAATAACTCAAAGTATCTTCAAGTAGTCAGCATTCCAATGCATTCATCCCCATTTATCCAGTGCTGCCTTCAATTCATTGTGGGTCTTTGCATATTCCTCAAGGGATATGCCATCAAGTGATGCATCAACTGCCTGCCTGCAGGCCGCAGCACCCGCTACTGTCCCCATAGGGTGGGCATGTATCCCGCCACCGAACTGCATGATTGCATCTTTACCAAAGATCTTTGTCAGTTCTGGCACCATGGTGGGTTCCAGTCCGCCCGATGCAACTGGGAACATAGGTCTAATCCTGCCCCAATCCTGCTCCAACATGTGCAAATCATGGTTTGCAGGAACATTTTTCAGCACGCATTCATCCTTCAGGGCCAGCACTTCGTCCCTTTCCCCGTGCATCTTTCCTACCACCGTGCCTATGTGCAGTTGGTCAAGTCCGATCAGGCGTATCAGTTTTGCTATTACCAGCATACTGACACCGTGCCTGGGATTCCGGGTGAGGGCAGAATGCATGCACCGGTGGGCATGGAGTACAAGATTAAGGTCTTCATTGTGATCCCGTAGGGACTGAAGAGCACTCCAGCCAACAGTAATGATATCAATCATGGCATATTCGCCGCCAAGATCCTTGATAATCCCGGCCCTTTTCAGCATCTCTTCACAGGTGGGTGCGGTTATATTACACATATACATCTTGCGCTCGCCGGTTTCGGCTTCTGCCTTCTCGCTTCCCTTTAATGTGAGTTCCGCCCTGCTCTGGAACCTGTTGAACTTCTGGTCAGTCAGGTTCTCATCATCTTTCACCAGGTCGCAGCCACCTGCAAATGCATTATATGCTACCTCTGCATGTTGCTCAGATGTAAGTCCCACCTTTGGCTTGACAATGGTACCTACCAGTGGTCTGTCTGTCACTCCCAGCAGGTCCTTGACACCTTGCATCCCGAATTTCGGTCCATGGAAAGACTGGATAACATCTTCAGGGAAAGTAATATCCATAAGTCGGAGATTATCCAGTATACTCATACTGAATATGTTCCCTGCTATGGCGCTGAGTATCTGCGGGACAGAATTTAGCTCAAACAGGTCCTGTGTATATGCAACCCTTACAGTTTGCTGTTTTTCATCAGTAAATATAACATGGGGTTTCAGTTCTTTAGCCAACTGTGGACTAAGCGTGGAGATGTCACTCCAGGTATCAATGGAACTCTCACCTGCCATGTGGGTGCAGGCATCTTCAAAGCCCACTCCTTGCGCCGGTTCGATATGATATTCACAGACAAAATCCTGTTTCGTAGGTTTGTATTCCAGGTCGATGTAATCTTTTAACATTGAATTTGCTCCTTAATAAATAAGATATTAGTTAATGCTTAGCTTCTAAAATAAGGTTTGTGAATCCTGCAGTACCTGCTCTGCCATATCCTTTCTATGGTCTGCCAGTTTCCCTTCCAGCTTTTTATCTCCGGTGGCAATTATCTGGGCCGCCAATATGGCAGCATTCTCGCCTCGTCCTATCCCTACACATGCAACCGGGATGCCCCCTGGCATCTGTGCGATGGATAGGAGAGCATCCATTCCGTTTAGTGCAGCTTTTACCGGGACCCCGATAACCGGCCTTGTTGTGTGGGATGCAACCACGCCCGGAAGGTGAGCAGCCAGTCCTGCAATGGCGATAAAAACTTTTACACCTGACTCATGAGCATTGTTGATTATTTCAATGACCCTTGCAGGTGCCCTGTGCGCTGATGCTACGTTCACATCATAATTTATATCGAATCTATCAAAAATTTTAATTGCCTTTTTTGCAATATCCGCATCTGATTTGCTACCAAGTATTATTGATACATCGGTCATTGATTTACCTCACTTATACTTTTATAAGAATGTATAACAATTAATTTAAACATTTTGTATCGGCTCATCTGCATCAAATGGTTTGACAAATAAGCTGTCTGCATTTGCAATATTATCAACACTTCCCAGCAATACAATTATGTCACCCGCAAAAAACTGCATATTTGCGTCTGGATTGGGCAGTGTTTGTGAGCCACGGCGAATTGCCAGCACTGTAACACCATACTTCTTTCTCAACTGTATCTGGGTCAGGTTTTTACCATCAACACATGAACCTTCTTCAACCCTGATGGTATTAATCTCAATATCAGGTAGGTCAAGTTTCAGGTTAAATAAATTAGCTGGCTCCTCTGACAAGCTGCGGAACATCTCATAACCATCTGCTCGCACATCTGCACTGAACTTTTCGATCTCATCCTTTGGGATGAGATATTTCTTTAGCACGCGTACAAATATTTCAACTGACGTTTCGAACTCCTGCGGGATGATTTCATTGGCACCCAGGTCATACAAGGCGCCCATTTCCTGGAGATAGCGGGTTCTTGCAATGATATGTAGATTAGGGTTTAAATGGCGGGCAATTGATATTATCTTGCGGGTGCCCACTGGATCAGAAATACCAAGTACCATCACCCTGGCTCCTTTTATGTTCGCATGTTCAAGCACTGACTCCTGGGCCGAATCCCCATAACAGATCGGTTCATTCATTGATTTTTCCTTTCTGACGATTTCGGGATTTATTTCAATGATGACATAGGGTATACCTGCCACACGTGCAGCCCTGGCCATATTTCTCCCGTTCACTCCAAAACCGATTATGATAAGGTGGTCATCTAATGGGATTTTTTTATCTGAATTGTTTGTCTCAGTCCGGCACCAACGTGAGATCAGGTTTGTTGGTACTGTTTGAATGGCTGAGTGTGCCACATGTGGTGCTGCTTGTATAATAAATGGTGTTGCAGCCATGGTCATCACAGAGACTGCCAGGAAGAGCTGGTATGTATCAGGGGCAAGAAGTCCGTATTCTACCCCGAATCTGGAAAGTATAAAAGAGAATTCTCCCACCTGGAATAGTGACAATCCCACTATTATGACGGTTCTGGGATGATATCCCAGCATAGCTGTTGAAAGACCGGCAATCACTGTCTTTAAAGCAAACACCACCAGTGCCATCAGTATAATAAGACTTGGGTTTTGTAGGAAGAAATCTATGTCCAGCAGCATACCGATCGAAACAAAAAAGAAGCTCATGAAAACATCACGGAACGGCAGGATGTTGCCAAGTGCCTGGTGACTGTATTCGGATTCTGAAATAATAAGCCCGGCCAGGAATGCACCAAGCGCAAGGGAGAGTCCGATATTATATGTAAGCAGGGCGATGGAAAAACATATGAATATGATGCTCAGGAGGAATAGTTCACGGTTTAGTGTCCTGGCTATCTGGTATAGCAGATGCGGAACTACCCACTTTGCACTGAGGATTACCAGCAGGATTAGACCCAATCCTTTGGCAAAAATGATAATTGGAGGTTCTCCAAGTTCTCCTGACACACCTGCCAGCATGGGTGTGACCAGTATCATCGGGACTATGATAACATCCTGGAATATCAGTATGGAAAGTGTTGTACGTCCATGGAATGTATCCATTTCAGCACGTTCCTGTAGTGTTTTAAGCACGATTGCCGTGCTGCTAAGAGATATTAGGAAACCAATGAAAACAGATTCACCAAATCCAAGACCTATCTGGGATGCTAATACAAATACAACCAGTATTGTTAATAGTACCTGTGCCGAACCACCTATAAGTACAGTTTTTTTCAGCTCCCACAGGTCTTTTAGCGATAATTCTGAGCCTATAGTGAAAAGCAGCAGGACAACCCCTATCTCTGCCAGGACTTCAATTTCAGTAATGCCACTGATAACTCCAAGCCCGTGAGGCCCTGCCAGCATGCCTGTAAGGAGTAGACCCACGATTGTAGGCACACGGAGCCTATGGGATATGAAGAGGATGGCGATAGCCAGCCCAAATATTATAAGAATGTCATTCAGCAATGATGTTTCCATGGATTAATCGCCTTTTGTAATAATGTAAGGATTACTTTGCATGATTCTTTTTTTATCTACTATTATTTTTATAGGTTGTATGTCTATTGCATATTACAGTGAGATTGTCGTAAAACCCCTTAGATTCACCCCCAATCCG
>QBUR01000101.1 GCA_013374385.1 Candidatus Methanocomedens sp.
AATTTTGTCCCAAGGCTGGTGTTTATTGTATACCTTAACAGTTTTCAAATTCCCTCCTACAACTTAAAATCGACCTCACAAGCTGTCCCAAAACTAATTTTTGCTATACAATTCTACCATATTTTATCTCAATTTGGCAATTATCGATTACAATTTAATATTATCATCCTAAATGAGATAAACATTGTTTGGTTTTTCACTATAATCGGTGTTATCATTATTTCGAATCAGAAATCGGTAAGTGAACGCTGGGGCTGACCCTCGGCCTGGGTTTGGTTCAGGTCTGTTGCCTCGAACGAGGTTCGGGTTTCGTCATCTACTTCCACACTGCCGTACTGACCGCCGCCGCCCGGTATCACCCTGACCTTACCTTCACGGAACATCCTAACAGCATGTACCACTGCCGGGTCGACCCCATCTATACCTTCAAGTTCAGCATCCAACAGCACTGTCACCTCGCTGCCGAACTTGTCCACCAGTATTTCCCATGCGCCCTTGACCTTCCTGGTTGTGGTACTTTTAGTACCCAGTGCCATCATGATAATCTCGGACAGCGGTATCAGGTGCAGGTAAGGCGGTCTGTGGTCAGGATGGGCGTGGCTGTCCGCGAGTTCCTCCACACGGTCACATACACCTTTCTTGATTCGCCCGCCGCAGGTGCAACGCCAGTTTTTACCTATACTCTCTCTCAGGGTATAATGCCTGAAACAGCGAATACAGGCAGATTCGTGGTATTTGCCTTCCTGTGGGAACAGTCCCACGTTCATGACCGGACCCCGGCCATCCTGTCTAAGTATAGCCTTTTCAAGTTCACCGAAGGTGATATCTTCCATCTGGAACCTGTTGAATTCCCGTGCCAGTTTATTGGGCCATGGACTGTGGGCATCGCTGTTAGTCAAAAATGTCAGCCTATGCAGTTCGCTGATGCGGTCACCCAGGTCAGTGTCAGCACTCAGTCCCAGTTCCACAAAACTGATATACGGCGCCAGCTCCCCGTAGCAACTTTCAAGGCTGTCGTGATAGGCATACATGGCAGTCCATGGAGTAAATGCATGGGCCGGACCGATCATTGCACCTGCATCCCTGGCCAGTTCAGCAATCTCCATACCGCTGAGGTTCACGTTAGGCCGCCCGTCCTGATCTATATTGACAGATGCGGGCTCCACTGCTTCACGCAGTTCCTCTGCCTTGGATATGTCTGGTATGATGAGCAGGTGGTGCACCCTGTTAGTATCTTCAAGCTCAGTTGTCAGCACGAACCTGGCATTGTCCATACCATATACGCCGTCTGCTACTTCGGGCATGGTTTTTATCTCGTCAAGCCACTTACGGTGCAGGCAGTCCCCTGTGCCCACAAGCTGGATACCTTTTCTTACAGATTCCACTGCCAGTGTAGGAATGTCCATGCGGCCCGAAGTGGCCATGCTGTATTTGGAATGAATGTGGAGGTCGGCGTTTATGACAGGCATGGGAATAAGATTGTAAAGATTCAATAAACCATTTTGGTTTTTAATTGGTATTTCCTATTTGATTTCAAGTTTTGCCATTGCCAGCTGTGCCGCCTTTTCGCCTGAGAGCAGCATACCTCCGAACACTGGCCCCATCCTTGGCGCTCCAGCTACAGCGTTAGCTGCCATGCCTGTGACAATAAGCCCGGGGTAGACTTCTTTAGTATTGTCCATGATGATACGCTCGCCCACGTCTGCCCACATGGGTTTTTCTCCGACTACGGTCAATGCTCCAGGAATCTTTCGAGCTACCGTGCTGCACACTTCTGCATCGTGTCCTGTGCCGTCAATAACTACTTTTGCCCTGATTGTTATGGGGTCAACATGCAGTTTTTGCAGTCCCACTGCAGTCCAGTTGATAACCAGCCCGGTCACTGCATCACCTTCACGGATCATCACATCGTCAACACTGATCAGATTGAATATCTTAGCACCTGCAGCCACGGCCTCGGCCCCCAACCTGCACACACATTCAATTGAATCTGCCACATAGTAGCCGGGCTTGTATTCAATGTAATTGATGCCGAAACTATCAAGTATGCGTTTTGCTTCTTCCTGGACCACTATCCTTGGCATCATCATGCCCCCCCCCCACATGCCGCCACCCACTGCCAGTTTACGCTCGAACAGCACAGTCCTTACACCGGCATCTGCCAGGATCTTTGCTGCCACCAGGTTTGCAGGGCCACCACCTACCAGTGCCACTTCGGTGTCAGTACAGTCCAGGAAATCAGCAGTAAATCCTTCGATGATAGCTCTTGAGATTGTTATTTCGTCCAGTTCCATGATATTACCCAACAATTAAATTGATATCATCTGATAATCGAAGATTGACTTATAATTATCCTAAAAAGGATTGAAAAATAAGTGCAAACCAATCAGATTACCTGGTCTGTTACTCGAGATGATAATATATTGATGTGCCAACCTAACGTGGAATTTTATACATGAGCATAGCAAAGATTGTATAAGTTACCATATTTGATAACAAATACACAATAATGATATTCAGATCTAGTTCAAAAAATCATTATATCCTCAGACCTTTAATTGTTGATTTACCTCGGAGTGATCATATGAAAAATGTAATCGTATATTCTACTAAAGTCTGTCCAAACTGTAAAATACTCAAGCAGATACTAAACGAGTCTGACATCTCATTTGATGAAGTTGACATGACCACTCCGGCAGCACTAACTGAACTGGCAATGAATAACGTATTCACCATGTCAGCGCCGGTGCTTAAAATACATAATATGTTCTATACCACTGATGATATGATGGACAGTGATACACTGAACCGTCAGAAAGTGGAAGACATAATCTCAAATATTTAGTTGACCATTTTGGGGACACATAAAAATGCAAAGATTACAAATGGAACAGGAAATTCCACATAATGAAGCGGTCGATGAAATGATGGCAAAACAAAACGAACATGAAAAAGAACAGGTGCAACAAACCCTGACAGGTGAAGAGATATCCACCCTGCCAAAGGTAAGAACTACTGACGGGCACTTGATGGAGTGGGACCGAAACACCATTGTAAAACAGTTGATGAAAGAGACTGTGCTCAGTGAAATGTTCTACAATAAACCTGCTATCGACGAAGAAACGGCAAAGCAGATCGCAAGGGAGACCGAAAACAGGATACGCAAGATGGGCGTACAATTCCTGTCAGGTCCGCTGGTGAGGGAACTGGTCAACATCGTGTTACTGGAACACGGCCACACCGAATGGCGTAATATCTCTACCAGGGTAGGTACTCCAGTCTATGACGCTTATAAGATAGATATCGGTACAGGATTTGAAGCAAAGGATAATGCCAATCTGCAGGAGAATGCCGAAACATCACACAAAAAAAAGGCAGATAAGATATCAAAAGAACAATACCTGCTGCTATTACCCCCTGCTCTGGCAGATAGCCATCTAAACGGCGACATCCACATACACGACCTTGAATACCTTGGCACCAGGGCGTTCTGCCAGGACTGGGACCTGAGATATTTCTTCTATTACGGCCTGATGCCTGATGGTTCAGGAACAAAGGCCAGTGTAGCTGGTCCGGCCAAGAAAGCTGAGGTAGCTGTATTACATGCAGTAAAAGCCCTTGGTAGTGCCCAGACCAATTTTGCTGGCGGGCAGGGATTTTATAATTTCCTTACTTTCATTGCACCTTATTTTGAGGGGATGTCGTACGATGAGATCGAACAGTTGATGCAGATGTTCGTCTACGAGATGACCCAGATGATGGTCGCCAGGGGCGGCCAGCTGGTATTCTCTTCCGTACAACTCTCGCCAGGGGTTCCAAAACTCTGGCGGGACAAGCCTGTGGTTTATAAAGGGCGTGTATGGAATGGAGAAATGGCGCCCCTCAGGACCTATGGAGAGTTCGAGCGTGAAGTGCGCCTTGGCTTTGAAGCAATTATGAATGTGATGCTTGTGGGAGACTACTGGGGCAAACCCTTCAATTTCCCCAAGCCCGAGATCAGTATTGAGCCTGACTTTATGGTAGAGAATGAAGAGTTCAATCAGGCTCATCCTGAACTGCTGACCTATGATGAGCTGTACATGTTGTCATTCAAACTGGCTGCCAAGTTTGGTTCACCTTATTTCGATAACCAGTTGCCTCCTTACCGGGGAGCTGGAGAGGGTATCTCATGTTACCAGTGTTGCGCTTATAATTTCTCAACCAACGCCGAGAAGGATAATTCCTTTGAAGATAAGATGCATTTCAAAGACGGAATGCACTTTTCCATGGGTGCTTGGCAGGTCGTCTCTTTAAACTGCCCCAGGGCTGCGTATGAGGCAAATGGGGACGACCACCTCCTATTTGAAAACCTGAAGAGACTTATGGACAGGGCAATTGAACTGTTCAAGATAAAGCGATACTGGATGGACCATATTATAGAAAGCGGCAGGATGCCCTTTGCCACCCAGCAACCCAAGGATCCTGTGACCGGTAAGAAGGGGACAATCGCTGTGGGCCTGGAAGGGCTGGTATATACTATCGGTGTTGTGGGTATCAATGAAATGGTGCAGCACCATACCGGTTCCCAGATGTATGAGAGTGAAGAAGCCAGGCAGTTGTCTATCCGGGCTATGTATGAGATGGAATTCTATTCCAGGGAATTGGCTGAAAAACATGGTATTGAGATTGCACTGGCACGAACACCTGCCGAAACCACATGCCAGCGCTTTGCGGTATCAGACATGCTACACAAGGAGTATAAGGAATTTGCTGAAGCTGTAATCAAAGGTGATCCAGAGGCCGCAAAATCCCTTCTTGATGAAACCCGCGACCTCCCTGTTTATTACACCAATGGGACCCATGTGCCCACTGGCGCAAATGTTTCCCTGCCCGAGAGGATTGATATTGAGCATGCTTTCTTCCCAATCGTGGATGGCGGGAATATCCTGCATATCTTTATGGGTGAGGGACATCCTGACGCCCGTGGCCTTAAAGAATTTGCCATGAACATTGCAAGGAATACCCAGGTGGGCTATTTTGCATTCACCAAGGATATGACGGTGTGCTTGAACGATTTCCACGTGGCAGGCGGGCTGCTGGATGAGTGTCCAAACTGCGGTTCTGATAATATTGAGCACCTATCAAGAGTAACCGGGTATATACAGGCTGTAGATGGGTGGAACAATGGCAAGAAGCAGGAGTTGAAGGATAGGCTGAGGTACGGTGCCACGGATATGATGTAAGTTGTGATTGGGATTCGGGTCTATGAAGGGATGGATATGCAATATTTGAATTGTATCGTGAATGCGTAAGTAGCCCATCCATCCATTCATCATTCTCACTAG
>QBUR01000100.1 GCA_013374385.1 Candidatus Methanocomedens sp.
GTATGAGGAGTTCTATAACAGGGCAAGGGATATGGGTATTAGATTCATAAGAGGTAGACCTGCAGAGGTTACCGAGAATGAGGATCATAATATTATTGCCAGGATAGAGGATACCCTGACCAATGAGATCGTGAATCTGGAACTTGACCTGATGGTACTTAGTGTAGGCGCGGTGGCTCCGGAGAGTACTGAGACTGTGCGGCAGATATTGAAGGTAAGTAAGGCCGCAGACGGGTTCATGATGGAAGCACATCCAAAGTTGAAACCGGTTGACACTACTCTGGATGGCATCTTTATCGGTGGTATGACCCAGGGACCTAAGGATATTCCATATTCTATTTCCCAGGGCAGTGCATGTGCGGCCCGTGCAACACGGTTCCTGGCACAGGGCAAGGCATTGACTGAAGGCATTACTGCTAAAGTGGATGAGGATATCTGTGTGGCCTGCGGTGTTTGTGTACCCATGTGTCCATTCCAGGCATTATCAATTGAAGATGGTAAGTTGAAGATCCTCACAGCCCTGTGCAAGGGTTGTGGTACCTGTATGGCAGCCTGTCCCACAGGTGCTTTGGAGCAGAGTCATTTCAAGAATGAACAGCTTCTGGCACAGGTTAAGAATGTGTTTGCTTACGGGGAGGTGTGATCATGGCTGAAGAAGGATGGGAACCCAAGATCGTCGCGTTTTGCTGCAACTGGTGTAGTTACGGCGGAGCTGATACGGCAGGTATGGGCAGGTTCCAACAGCCTGCATCTACCAGGATTATCAAGGTCATGTGCTCGGGCAGGATAGATCCCTTGCATGTGTTCAATGCCTTTTTAGAGGGGGCAGATGCGGTACTGGTCACAGGATGTCACATAGGAGATTGCCATTATGTTAACGGCAACGAAAAGACCGAAGTGAAGTATAAGTTTTTGGAAGAGATGTTACAGCAACTGGGCCTGGAGCCTGATAGGCTGCACCTGAACTGGATATCTGCCAGTGAAGGCGAGAGGTTTGCTAATTTCATAACTGATGTTACGGCAAAGGTAAAGGAACTGGGACCCAGTCCGCTTAAACCTGAAGGGGTGAAGTAAGATGGTTAACGTAGGAGATATGCTGGTAGGATATGCCACTGACGAAAATGTACGAAAGCGCGGTGCTTCGGGTGGACTGGTAACTGCCGTATTGGCTGCAGCCTTGGAGAAGGGACTGGTCGAGAATGTAGTGGTAATGAAACATATCAATGAGTTTGAAGCTGTGCCTATCATCACTAATGATGTGGATGAGGTTTTAGCATCTACGGGCAGTCTGCATTCGGTACCTGTAAACCTGGCCAAGTATGCGATGGGCCGCAAGGTAGCAATGCCTGCCAAACCATGTGATGCACAGGCTGTTATTGAACAGGCCAAGCGTGGTATGATCGACCTGGATAATACTTATATCGTGGGATTGAACTGCGGTGGCAGTATGCATCCGGTGACTACCAAGAAGATGCTTGTTGCGATGTATGATATTGACCCTGAAGATGTAGTTGGCGAAGATATCGAAAAGGGTAAATTGATATTTAAGACAAAGAACGGTGAAGAGAAGGCTATAGCCATAGATGAACTGGAAGAAGCTGGATTCGGAAGGCGCGAAAGCTGCCGCTTCTGTACGCTTAAGATACCTGTGAATGCAGATCTTGCATGTGGTAACTGGGGTGTGATAGGGGATTTGGCAGGCAGTGCAACTTTCTGCCAGGTGATGAACGATAAGGGTGTAAAACTTCTTGAGAACGCTATTGAAGCGGGTCGGATAGAAGTTGAACCGGCCAGTGATAAGGCGATTGCGATAAGAGCGAAAGTGAACGATGTCATGGTTAATCTTGGCAGCACTCTTGAAAAAGAGATATTCCCGGATATTCCTGACAAAGAACGCATGCAATATTACATGGAGCAAATGGAAGATTGTATCGATTGCGGGGCGTGCAAGGAGGTATGTCCTGTTTGTGCCTGCGGCGAGGATTCCAAGTGTACTATGTTCCATTCCCTTGTTGACAATTACAAGATGAGCATGTATCACCTGGTACGGTTGTTGCACTTGTCTGATAGTTGCATTGCATGCGGGCAGTGCAGTGATGTGTGTCCGTCTGACATTCCAATAACTCTTCTGCAAAGCAGGTTTGCTATTCCTTCGCAGCGCAAGCGTGAGTATACGCCAGGGATGAATGTTGATGATGTTCCTCCGTTCTTTGAGGTGATATTAAAATGATAGGAAATGTTTACCAGACCGTGTGCCCTGGATGTAATATGGGTTGCGGCCTGTATATCAGGGAAGATGAAGAGGGCGCACTCCTTGTTGATTTCATGAAGAGTAGTCCTGCGAACCTGGGCAAACTGTGCAGGTTTGGGATGAAGCTTCCACACCATTACTCAAAAGCTACCAGTATGGTGGATGGAAAGGAGTCGAGTGTCGAGGATGCCATCAAAGCTGCATCTGATCGCTTAAAGGGTGCAAATGTTACCATGCTTGGTGTCGGGAATACTACAAATGAAGAATCCCTGGCCTTTAGCAATATTGCTGATGCGATGGGGACTGTGGTCAATACCGGAATGGGCGTGTATTCAGAGCTTCCTACAGAATGCCATCCTACAGTAGGTGTGGGCATTACTCTCGATGATATTGAGAGTGCAAAGAGGATCGCACTGTTCGTTGACCCATATGTACAGTATCCTTTGCTGGTCAGGCGAATACTGGCTGCTAAGAAAAATGGGGCATCTGTGGTCTCTGTGGGCTGGAAAGACCTGCATCTTGCAGATGAGAATAGGTATATCGATCCGGATTTATATGAGAGTGAACTGGGACTGGACAGTGAGTCTGTCATTATAGCAGATGTGCATCCCAATACTGATCCGGGATGGGTTAAGCGGATGCTGAACTTGGCATTGAAGACACAGGCTAAGATACTGTTCATGAAACCTTTTGTGAATGCTACAGGTGTTGACCTGCTGTGCAAAGGTACAGGACAGAAAGGCATTCCAGAGATCATGGACGGCATCAATGAAGGTAGCATAAAGACGCTGGTCATTCTTGATAGCGATCCGGTCGAGCTGATGCCAAATAGCGATGTTGCGGCTGAGACTTTGAAGAAGCTGGATAACTTGATAGTGATTACTTCTAGGGATAGTCCTGTGAATAAAATGGCCAGCATCGTGATAGCTACTGAACCCTTGTGTGCAAAGGCGGGCAGTTTTATGAATGTGGAAGGATTGCTACTGAACAATTCCGGTGAGGATACTGCGGGTATTGATGCGATGTCTGCTCTGAGCCAGAACCTGGGCGGTGCGGCTATGGATTACCAGGAACTCCATAATACGGTGCTTGAAAGCATTGTCAAGAAATTTACAAAGCCCAAATACAAGGAACTTGCCTGTGAAGTCCTGGATATCGGGCCTTTTGAGGAGAAAAAGGGCAACCTGATATATCTGTACAATCCGTTCATGTGGTTCGACCAGTCCGATGATAACGACTTTGTGATGGTCAATATGAACACGGTCAATAAGCTGGGCCTTAGCAAGGGCGGTATGATCGCACTGACCTCGGATGCGGGTACTGTGAATATGCGTTACAGGGTTGAGGATATGCCTGACGGGCTAATCCTGACTGCTAAGAAGTTACCTGTGGCGACGGGATGGACCACTGTTGTTTCCACGGAGGCGGTATAAATGGTTGAACTTGATAAGGAACAGGAAAAGGTATTTGTGAATGAGATGATGGAGGCGAACGAATTGAAAGGTGCTTCCAAGAAGCGGCTCATTAAGTTTTTGGGTGCTAAATATGACTGGGACAAGCACAAGGTCCAGTTCAGGCTGACCCGGGCGCTTATTGCTGAGCGGTATGCGGCATCGAGTCATTAACGTATGGGTGAGGGGTGATTTTTAATGATCATCCCTTCAGTCAATTTTTTTTAGATTTATATACTTTTTTTAACACATGCCCTTCGGGTAGGTAATTCTACACATCGGCTGTGCGGCTTACGCACGCCCAGCCATCTGGCTTCGTCATTTTGTTGGCTTTGCAACGAGTTTAAGTGGGAACGGGGTAAATTAGAAAGGGGTTACACTTCCTGAAAAAGACGAAAGCCAAGGTAGTGGTAGCGGTCGCCCGGAGCGCTGCAGTTGCGGTTGGCTGACCGGCAGGCTCTGGCACCGCTGAACCAGCTGCCACCAAGAATCACCCGGATAACGTCAACTCCATCTTCCCAGGCACTGCCATCAGCTGGAGCGCCGTCATATTTACCATGCCATTCATCCTGTACCCATTCCCATATATTCCCGTGCACATCGTACAATCCCCACGGGTTTGCCCCTTTCTTGCCGACCGGATGTGTCTTATCACCCGAGTTTTTAATATACCATGCATATTCTTCCAGTTTTGAATATTTATCACCAAAGGAATATCGTGTAGTAGTTCCTGCCCGGGCTGCATATTCCCATTCAGCCTCTGAGGGTAAACGGTATTTATGTGTATTTTCTTTCTTATTGAACTTTTTGATAAATTCCTGTACATCGTTCCATGAAACATTCTCAACCGGCAGGTCATCACCTTTGAAGTGCGATGGATTGTCTCCCATAACTTCATGCCACTGTTTCTGTGTAACTTCGTACTTGCTCAGGTAAAAGGCTTCAGATATCGTCACATGATGAACTGGTCCTTCATTATCCTGTCTACCTGTTTCATTTGCAGGCGACCCCATATCAAAATCCCCTGGTTGTATCAGTACAAACTCCATATCTATAGTATTAATGAAGGTCTCGATTTCTTCCACATATATTACTTCTTCATGTCTTTGTATCAGGTTTGACTCTGAATCGATACCAGAGGTTATTGTTTCGGCGCACTTTTGCAACGAAATCGTCAATCGTTCGTAACCCTTTTCTTCAAAGAAATCAATCCAATGCAAGTGGCGCAACCTTTCAGGAACATTACACTCTTCCAGTTTGAGAGGAATAAGAGAGACCGTGTCTTCGGGTTGTTCGTCTGCCTTATCCAGAGCAAATTTAATCTCTTTTTGGACATATCCCGATTTATTTATTGCTTTATGCGAAAGGCAAACAATAACAACATCAGAATTTTTGACTGCCTTTGCAATCTCAAATTCCCATTTCTGCCCTCCTAAAATGTTTTCTTCATCCAGCCACGGATCAAAACCATCGCTGGATAATCGCTGATATAGGTTACGTACTTCGGGCTTATCTCCAGATGAATGACACAGGAATATGCGCAAAGGACTCGTTCCTTTATGAATCTCATCCATCATATGATACTCCATT
>QBUR01000099.1 GCA_013374385.1 Candidatus Methanocomedens sp.
CAACAACTATTTTATCCTTCCACTTCCAATTAAGGTCTCGATGAAAGTATACAAAGACTATGATGACCTTCCTAAAATAAAACTACCACGCGGTCAGGAAGTGTTTATAAGCGACAGTACAATCCGGGACGGCTCACAGATGCCGGGTATTGTGATGTCCAAGAAACAGAAACTGCAGATATTCAAATATCTCCACCAGATGGGGATAGAAAAACTGGAAACATTCGTTTTTAACCAGCGTGACAAGGAAGCGGCAAAGGAAATGCTGAAAAAGGGTTATGAATTCCCTGAAGTTACCGGATGGGCCAGGGCAAACCCCGCCGACATTGATATTGTGCTGGAAGTGGATGGAATAGAAGAAACAGGCATACTCATGTCAGTATCTGATTCCCATATTTTCGACAAGATGGGGCTCCCATCAAGAGAAGCTGCCGAAGAGAAATATGTTGATGCATTACAGTATGCTGTTGACCATGGACTGCGCACCAGGGCTCATATTGAGGATATGACCCGTGCCGATAACTATGGATTTGTATTCCCGCTGATCCAGAAACTCATAGAAATCGACCCTGATTGTGTTATCCGGCTTTGCGACACACTGGGAATGGGGGTACCTTTTGAAGGTGTTGATGAACCTTATGGCATTCCATCAATGATCAAATACCTGAAGGATGATATCGGGGTCAAGAATATCGAGACCCATATCCATGATGATTTCGGTCTGGGAGTAGCCAACTCCCTTGCAGGGTACTGGCATGGTGCCAACTGGACAAGCCTGACATTTCTGGGTATAGGCGAACGTGCAGGGAATACCGAAATAGAGAAAATAATGTTGTTCCTGAACCAGAGAGTAGAAGGGTTTGAAAAGTATAATCTGGAAAAAGTTACTGAGTTTGCCAGATTCATGGATAAAGAAATGGGCATCAGGGTGCCACGCAACAAGGCTGTGGTTGGCAGTAACATTTTTGCTCATGAAAGCGGCATCCATACAGCCGGAGTTATCAAGAATCCTTTCACCTATGAAGCTTACCTGCCAGAAGTTGTAGGCGGAAAACGGCAATTGTTGATAGGTGATTCCTCAGGGCTGGAAGTGCTAAGGCATAAAGTAGAGGAAACCCTGAATGACCTCATAGGTGTAAGAGCGAAGGTACTGAAGCGGGACCCGCGTCTTAAAGCAATACATACAGATATACAGCGACTCTATGACAAAGAACTGAGGATATCGTGCATATCTGATGAGGAAGTGAAGGGTTACGTTGAGAAATACTTCATGTTCGAACCCATCGTAGAATCCGATACTCATGAAAAGGCAGAAAAAATCTAAGCATGTTCAAAAAAGATTTGTACCGGCGGACTAAGCCGCCGGACGTTCTTGTATTGCTAAATTGAATTATTTCATCCTGCCAATAATGGCATTTGTCATTTCGCTCAACTTTGCATTACCACCCATATCATAGGTTACATGCTTGCCTTCTGATATTACAGCTTCAGTTGCATCAAAAATGGCTTTTGACTGCTCTTTTTCACCAAGATAATCCAACATCCATGCCCCTGCCAGTATGGTAGCTACCGGATTGACCTTATCCAAACCTGCATATTTTGGCGCTGAACCGTGGGCAGGTTCGAACATTGCATATCTGTCGCCGATATTGGCAGAGTATATCAACCCGATACTGCCCACCAGCGCACTACACTCTTCGCTTATGACATCCATGAAAAGATTGGTAGATAGCAATATCGACTTGTTGAATATCTGGGGATTCTTGATCAACTGCTGGGCGATGTTATCGATGTGGTATTCCCATACCTCTATGTCAGGATAGTCCTGATGCACCTTTTCTACTTCTTCAAGAAAAGTGCCACAGGTCAGTTTAAGGATATTGCTTTTATGGATGGGCACCACCGTCTTCCAGCCTCTGCGCTTTGCCTCCTCAAAGGCATATCTTGCAATGTTGCTGCTCTGGGTACGGGTTATTTTGCGAATGGCAATATAAACATCATCTGTAAGTTTGACTTCTTCACCGATATACAATCCTTCGGTACCTTCCCTGACACACACGAAATCCACATCGCCCAGTGGCTTTGCCGTGTTCGGGA
This sequence comes from Candidatus Methanocomedens sp., assembly GCA_013374385.1. Taxonomy (GTDB): domain Archaea; phylum Halobacteriota; class Methanosarcinia; order Methanosarcinales; family Methanocomedenaceae; genus Methanocomedens_B. Next base: position 2,098 of record QBUR01000099.1, read on the forward strand.
ATGTCTTTATCGGCCTGACATTTGCATAGAGATCGAATTTCTGCCTGATGGATACAGCAACGCTCCTGGGTGAACCAGCACCGCCAGGTGTGGTTGTAGGTCCCTTAAAACATGCATCGGTCTCATCAAGCAGGTCCCAGGTCTCCTTTGGAATAAGTGAATCGCCGCCGTTTGCTTCCCACCATGTGGCTCCGGCCTCACAGGGTATGAACTCCACATTCGTACCAGCGGCCTGGGTAACTGCTACCATAGCGTTCACCAGTTCAGGTCCCACGCCATCTCCTTTAATTACTGCTGCTTTCTTGCTCATAATGTTTCACATCGGTTCCTGATTTCAAATTGAGCCTAATAGGGAATTATTTCATTTAAGGGCTTCGAATGCATTAATAGCAATTCACTTCTAACCAGCGCTTGCTTTTTCCTTTTTCTATTTTAGAGACTTTTTATTATATTCTGGTTTGAAAAACCACAGAGAACACAGAGTACACAGAGTACACAGAGAAAAGCGGCACCGCTCTGTGCTCTCTGTGTACTCTGTGGTGACAAACTTTGCAGCGATTCCTTTTTACAGAATAATTTATAAAGTATCCAATTTCATTCATCAGATAACCTGCCGATTTTATCGAAATCACTCCTCAGTCCATTGTATGCCGAATCTATCTCCTCTGCCTTGTTACCCAGATTCCTCAGATGGGTCTGGTGGAACACTTTCCATTTCTCATCTATTTCACCAAAACGCCTGGACAGCACTGCCAGAGCTGCCTGCACCTGCTGGGCATCCTCTGAAAGTTTGCGGGCATGCACTCCGGCTTTAATCAGTTCTATCTTGTGGGACAGGGTTAGCGGCGATACCACCTGCACTCCTTTTTTAGTGAATTCCCTGAGCATGTCAAAGCCTTCATTGACCAGGAACCAGTACACACCTTCTGAATGGATGTAGGCAAAAGCAAACTCTGCCGAACCCATATCAGGTCGCACATAATCCTGCACTATCTTGTTCAGGTGTCCCCGTACATCCCTTAAGAACTGACGTTTAAAGCCGTCCTGCTCTTTGGGGTCACCACTCTCCATGAATCCTATGTAGTTCTCAAGCGGGAACTTGGAATCTATACAGATAATGCCCACCGTTGACTTGATGTATGCATCAGGTATCTTGCCATCGAACACCTTTGTCCTGATGCCGAACATATCAGGTGGAAGCTGGTCAGAGATAATAGTTTCCAGTGCCATTTCACCCAGAGCCCCCCTCTGGGTAGGAACACGAAGCATCTGTTCCAGTGACCGGTAATTATCCCTGATATCACCTGCATAGGTGGTCAGTTCACCCAACCGCTCATCAAGGCCCAGCTTTAACCAGGAATTCGAGACTGCGGATTCAACATCTCTTGGTTCGACCTTACCCTGTTTAAGCACCAGTACGATGAGTATGAACAATAAAATAATAATAGTTACCAGCAGGGTATCTGTCAACATCACAACAAACTCCTAGATGTCACTTCACTTAGTGCAACCGCCGGACACCCCACCTTGTTTAGGTGTGCTGCAAGCCGTTGTGGTCTGTGACCGTCCGGATGGTAAATAAGGGTGGCCTCGGGTTCAAGTCTCACCACCATATCAACCAGTCCGGTCACGTCCATGTGGTCACTGATATGTATGGCCGGGTAATAGTAGTCCCGCCTGCCTGTGAGCACGTATTTCTTCATACTTCCTGGTAATTTTCCCAGGTCCCATGGCGGCACAATTACCAACCCTTCATACCCGCCGTTATACTGCATGATTTCTGTTAGAGGACCACAATCACACATCAGGCCCTTAGTCAGATTATACCCTTTAGTGTCCATGGATATCTCGTCCTGCCAGCCTGCATTGCGCGCAATGCTTACCGCTCGCTGTGCTTTACCAAAGGCATAGGCACCAAGAGCCACATTATCCCCGATGATCTGTTCCAGTCCGGCAACGTCGTCCTCGAAATAGCATGACGGATCGGCCGGGTCGCCGTAATTTGCTTCAGTCACTAAAAAATCACACTCAGGCAGGTCTGAAGCATCCTTCACATCCCCTGTCACCAGTGTCCGGATTCCGTTGTGATTCTCCCAGGAGAATGCACACGAACCAATAGTGTGGTGAGTGGGATGGGTTGCCACTTCAATTCCATCGATGTCAATTGTGTCACCTATCCGGAATGTTCGTCCCATAAATTCTTTGCCAAATCTTATCTCCAGTGCCCGTGCGGTTTCTTCAGAACAGATGGATTTAGGTGACATCATTGCAGACTTGCCATGGTGGTCTGAATGGGCATGGGTGATAAGATATGCATCAGGCTGTATTGGGTCGTTCCCAAAAGTACGGGTAGTGTCTACAGCAAAAACGTGTTCATCAAAACGAAGTGCCACATGAGGACGATTGGTTTTGCGGGTTGTGGTCAGCCTGACCATATCAATACCAAGGTCATGCATAGTTGAATTATCCATCTGACCGACTCGTCAATGATAAATGATAAATTGAAAAAAATTATTCCAGAGCTGCTTTCAGGTCGGGTTCAAGCACGGCCGCCCTGGTAATACCGATATATTTTTTGAATATTTCTCCATCCTTCTCCAATACGAGGGTCGGTACAGCACTAATGTTATATTTGCTTGACAGATCCATATTAGCATCCACATCGATTTTCTTGAACTCAACCTGTCCCTTGAACTTTTCTTCCAGTTCCTCAAGAATCGGATCCTGAATTTTACAGGGTCCGCACCATTCAGCTGAAAAGTCCATTAAAATAACTTTACTCATTATTTTTCACCATCCCCTTCAATTCAGGATAACATATCAGGCATGTCAGGCATTTCTCTTTCAAGCGTTTGTATCTTCCTTTAATTGGCGTTTTTTGCTTGTCTTCCATCGCAACAATAGTGATGTATCCAACGTTTATATAGATTGTCAAGAATGAAAATCACATTTAACGTAAACTTTCATCAATCCTTGATGCTAATAAATTGTAAACCCCGACCACTCCACCATCGGAATAAAACCCAAGGCATTCAAGGATTGAAGGTCGTTTTATTAAATATGTATGAACGAAGGTGAAGTAGACATGTGTTTCTTCGCTAAAAACAACTTTGAATTGTAGTATTAGACACACGTCACTTTTTAAAAATATTATGGTTCATCTTTATG
>QBUR01000098.1 GCA_013374385.1 Candidatus Methanocomedens sp.
AAAATAGATTATTTCAATATTATTATACTCGGAGGAACAATAATTGGCCAGAATGCATACCCGGAGAAGGGGACAATCAAGATCAACAAAACCACTTAGAAAAGAAGCACCAGAGTGGGTCACTTTATCATCAGATGAGATCGAGAAAAAGGTAGTGGAACTTTCCAAACTTGATAATTCCACCAGCAAGGTAGGGATTATCTTGAGGGACATATACGGTGTTCCTGACATCACCCTGTCAACAGGTAAAAAGGTGAGCAAGATACTTGAAGATAATGATGCTGCACTTGAATTGCCTGAGGACTTTACCAATCTGGTGACCAAGGCATTGAGGCTCAGAAAACATTTGGTTGCTAACCATAAAGACCAGCATAACAAGAGGGCGCTCAACATTACCGAAGCAAAGGTCAGGCGCCTGGGTAAATACTACCGCCGGTCCGGTGTTTTGCCTGTAAATTGGAAATACGACCCCAAGACTGCAGAGCGTTTAATCACCCAATAGTTTTAGTTGATGGCATATCCATCAACTATTTCATCTATTTTTACTATTAGTCCTTAATGACTTCAGCGTTAATCTCCCTGGGACATAAAGTAGCAAAGGCCCTTGAAGATTACAGTTTTATAAGAATTATATCCCACAACGATGCGGACGGAATAACGGCTGCGGGAATCATGTCCAGTGCATGCATGCGGTCTAATATTATATTCCAGACAAGCATTGTCAGTGCTCTTAACCAGCAGGTCATAGACAGGGTCAATTCACATGTTTATGGGAAGGGTGGTGCTGTCCTGTTCTGTGATATGGGCAGCGGCCAGCCCGAATTACTGGAACAGGTAGAGGACGATGTAATTATTATTGACCATCACCAGATAGTGGGGGACCATAGTGGCCGGGTCCAGATCAATCCGATGATGGTGGATATTGATGGCTCACGATTTTTATCAGCTTCAGGTACAGCCTACTTTGTGGCACGTGCCATGGGCAACAATGTTGACCTGGCAGGGCTGGCACTTACGGGTGCCATAGGGGATAAACAGACAATGGAAAGCGCCAACGCAGAGATTTTGCGGGAGGCTGTGGATGCAGGTGTAGTGTCCGTGAAACCTGGTCTCAGGATAATCGATGGTGATGTGGGTGAGGTGTTGCTGACAATGACCGAGCCCTATCTGGACACGGCAGGCGATAAAGAAGCCACTAAGCAGTTCCTTGATGAACTGGGTATAAGCGGTACCTTGCAGGAAATGGGACGAGAAGACCTGGCCAGACTTGCCTCGGCCCTGGCACTGAAAATTGCTGCCCGTGCAGAACCGGCAGCAGTACAGTCACTGGTCGGGGATGTGCTAATATTGAACCGGGAAGTGGTTTCGAACATTTACAGCCTTGAATGGATGCTTAACTGCTGCGGGAAAGTGGACAAGCCTGCACTCGGTCTTTCCCTGTGCATGAGGGATACGAGCGCGGTGGATGAAGTGCGGGCATTGTCGTCCAGATACCAGCAAACTGTAGTTGAACAGGTACGTGCGGCACAGTCCGTGGTTCAGGATGTGGAACATATAAGGTACGTGGCCCTGGAAAATGTAACCGGTACAGGTATCATCGGGGGTACGATGATACGTTATGTGTACCCGGACAAGCCTTTCATTACTTTGAATAAGGTTGAAGATATGGTCAAGGTATCAGCGAGGGGCACCCGGAATCTGGTTGATAGCGGGCTGAACCTGGCTGTGGCCATGCGCGAGGCTGCCGCAGGAGTGGGTGGCCAGGGTGGCGGTCACGATATAGCCTCGGGGGCCAGTATACCTCCGGGTACGAGTGAAGAGTTCCTGAGTGCTGTGAACAGTATTGTGGGAGGACAGCTGGCATGAAGATCAGGGGCAAGATAGTGATGAAGAGCGAGAATGCACCTGAAGTGGCTGAAATGGTAACCCGCTCAATTGAGCCGGACAACCTGAAAAACATCACTACCGAGTATGGCGAAAAGTCTGTGACCACGCATTTCGAGGCAGAAAAAATAGGAACTTTAATTGCTACTGTAGACGATTATATCATGAATGCAAGGATAGCGGACGATATTATAAAAGCAGTTGAAAAAGATAACAAAAAGGATAGCGAGGATGATGATTGATGGAACTCCAGTTCAGGATTAAAGGAATGTTTAGGACCAGTACCGACCCCGGTCCGGCAAAGGATGAGGTGTTGGAACTGCTGGAAAATGCCAGGACTACCATTTTGTCTAAGGGAGCGCCTGAGGGTAAGGGTGCTGAGATAACATCGGTGGATGTGAAAGATAACGGAATTGAACTGGAGATAACATCAGGCAGGTTCGTAAGGGTACATGATGCCATGTTGCGGCTTCGAAAACCCCTGGCAGAACTGCTGGGCAAGGGACATCGCATTGGTATCAGGGGTATTGACATCGCGGAATATACGGTTACTATTCCGTCAGAGAAACCGCTGAAGCCATTGAAGATACCGTATGTGAGCAGTATGGAATATACTGACGGCGCCATTGTGCTTTCACTGGATGTGGGGGAGTCTGAGATAGAGAAACGCATTCCTGACCGTATCATTACGCTTATTGAGGACAAGGTGGCTGCCCAGTCCTACGGCGGGAAAGGGGAGCACTGGAACCTGCTTTGGGAGAGCGGTAAGAAGGAGCATGTGTTCAATGAGGACCCTACCCAGGAGATGATGAAGCGGGGTTGGTTAAAGCGGGGTTCCAGCAGGGGTCAGTGGATACACGGGCCGCAGAGCGTGGCTGTGTTCAGGGCTTTTGAGCGTATCGTTATTGAGGAGATAGTAAAGCCGCTGGGGTACAGGGAGATGATTTTCCCTAAACTGGTGACCTGGGATGTATGGAAGCGCTCAGGTCATGCCAAGGGTGTGTATCCTGAGATTTACTATGTGTGCCCGCCTAAGACCAGGGACCCTGAGTTCTGGGAAGAGGTGGCTGACCATTATAAGGTGACTCTTGAGGTGCCACTTGACATGATTGCCGGGAAGATTGACAAACCCATTGGCGGGTTGTGTTATGCCCAGTGTCCACCGTTCTGGCCGTTCTTGCAGGGTGAGACCATGCCTGATGACGGGCTGCCTTTGTATGTATTTGACCGCAGCGGCACGTCGCATCGTTATGAGAGCGGGGGCATTCATGGTATGGAGCGGGTGGATGAGTTCCACCGTATTGAATTGGTGTTCATGGGTACGCCCGAACAGGTGGTGGCTCATTCAGAGGCTATGCAGGAGAGGTACATGCACATTTTCAATGATATCCTGGATCTGGAATGGAGGACTGCCTGGGTGACGCCCTGGTTTATGGCGCAGGAGGGGTTGGCCGGGCTGGCGGCTGAGACCCGAGTGGGTACGATTGATTACGAGGCTGTGATGCCGTACCGGGGTGAGGATGGCGAGTGGCTTGAGTTCCAGAACATGAGCGTGAATGGGGACAAGTATCCTAAAGGGTTTAATGTGAAGAGCCAGAGCAATAAGGAGTTGTGGTCTGGGTGCAGCGGGATTGGGCTTGAGCGTTGGGCGAGTGCTTTTTATGCTCAGAAGGGGCTGGAGCCTGATGGGTGGCCTGCGGCGTTTAGGGAGATTGTTGGGGAGCTGCCTGAGGGGATTAGGTTTTTGTGAGGGTGTTATATCAGTAACTTCACACAACTATTTAAACACGAACAATAAAAATAAGATTTATGGCAGATGGTGAGATTATCGAGAAAATAGCATCTATTGACGAACAGGTACATGACTTAAGAAAAATGGTTCTCGAAAGCGGCAGTGGCATAAAGGAAGTGGAGACTAAATCAGCAGCTAAAGCGTGGCCCACTGAAGCAGAAAAGCTCGAAACGAAATGGCCCAAAACAGCCCCGCTTGTCCTTGAGATGACAAAAAAGGACAGGAGACATTGTATAAAAAAGTATGTAAAATTATACACAACTCTTTTGTGCATAATGGTCTACAATAAGATAAGTTAAAATACGGAATGCAAAATTGGTGATCCTGATGCTAATAGATTATATTAACAAAGCGTTGAGCAAAGCTGAATACGATAAGCTCGAAGATGATACCTTTTCTGGTAAAATACCAGAATGTCCGGGTGTTCTCGCTTTTGGAAAAACGCTTTTTGAATGTCAGAAAGAGCTTGAATCAGTATTTGAAGGTTGGCTCATAGTCAAAATACGGCACGGTGATACTTTGCCTGTGATAGAACATCTGAATATCAATGCGGGTATTCCACATGACATTGAGGCTGGGGCTCATGCCTAAATGGAAGCCATGTAAACGCAGAGTTTTTATCAAAAAACTTGTAAAATTGGGTTTCAATGCGCCTGAACCAGGCGGACGACATTTTTATATGCGATATGGCACCAAAGTTTTAACAATTCCCAGCAATGATGAGTATTCAGTCCCGCAGCTTAAAATGATGATTAAAGAATTGGAGAAACTCATCGGAAGAAAAATTGCCCTGGAAAAATGGGAAGAACTTTAATTCAGATAAAGCCTGATTTTCTTTCTTTTTTTATACTGCCAGCGCCTCATTCATTTACTTATTCACCCCAATTATTTAAGTAAGTTTTCGGTTTTCGATACCCCAGTTGATAATTGATTTGATGAACGATGGTAGAGTATGTGTGGAGGCGTCTGAACTGCTTATCAAAGGGCTTTAACGTAAAGAGCCAGAGCAACCAGGAGTTGTGGTCTGGGTGAGTGGGATTGGGATTGGGATTGAGCGCTGGGCAAGTGCTTTTTATGCTCAGAATGGGCTGGACCCTGATGGGTGGCATGCGGCGTTTAGGGAGATTGTTGGGGAACTGCCTGAGGGGATTAGGTTCCTTTGAGGGTTGGGGGGTGAAATCGCTATATACAGGCCAAGTACATTGTATGGGATATAAAGTGATTTTTTGACATATTTTTAGGTTGTTTTCATTAATCCCTGGTAGCTGAAAATAAGAAGGATATGTTAAGATCATCTTGGAGTGAATATTTAAGTAACGGATGTAATCCATTTACGGATAAATTTTATTTGTGTAAATAAACCCATACGGAGTGTTTTTGTCACATCTTCTTCTGGAGAGGATAAATAATATGCTAACGATTTACCACATTCTGAATCACATGTATGTAGGAACGGCATGACGAAAAACAAAATATCTAACCAGAATCCACGAACACAGCATGGATTACAATGATATTGACCCACAAATTTCTTTTTTGGATAATTATTTTCAAATTCTTCATATT
>QBUR01000097.1 GCA_013374385.1 Candidatus Methanocomedens sp.
TGAATGACTTATTCTGGCTAGTTCCTAATTCAATCAGAAGAAAATAAAAAGTCTCTTAATTTGATTATTATTTGTTCTTCCTGAAACCCCTCATGGTCTCTTTATGGAGAGATACTATAAGGTCACCCATCATAGCAAAAATGAACATCTGCAGCCCACTCATGATGATAAGGGTGGTCAGCAGTGCCAGCAGGACATGGTTAACATTGGCAAGCCACTCATGTACCACGTAGATACCCATTATCAATCCGATAAAAACGGTTACTCCACCCATCACACTAAAATAAAATAAAGGGTTGTTTATCTTTGCCATATTGAATATCGTCCTCCCTATCCTGAGCCCATCGGTCAGGGGATTTAACTTTGTTACAGCAGCTTCAGCTCTTGCCAGATAGGTAATGGGAATTACCTTAATATCAACTTCATTCCTGACACATTCCACGGTCATTTCGGTCTCTATCCCAAACCCGGTCTGGCTCAATAGCATCATTGATATAGTCTCACTGGTAAATCCTCTGTATCCTGAAAGAATGTCTGAAAGCCAGCCCCCGTAGGCAAACCCGAACATTTTATTCAGTATCTTGTTCCCAAAGGAATTCAGCCTGGTGAATGCACCTTTACCGGGATTAGCGAAGCGGTCACCTATAATGTGTCCGGCACCCTGCTCAAAAGCTTCAATAAAGAGGTGAACCTCATCCGGCAGGTATGTACCGTCTCCGTCTATCATGATGACATAAGGGCTGTCAATCGTATCAAAGGCCTGTATCACCGCCTGGCCTTTTCCCTTGCCGGTTTGCATAACCACATTGGCGCCGGCTTTTCTGGCAATGTCGGCAGTATTGTCCTTGCTGTGCCCGTCCATGACCAGGATATTTGAGAATCCCAGGGTTTTGAATTCATCAATAAGGCCGCCTATTGTATGGGATTCGTTCAAGGTGGGAATAAAAATGCAAACGTCTTCAGGGTTTATGGTACTATTCATGTCCGTGTTTCTCCCATAGTTTCCAGATTGACTTACGTTAAATTTGTGTCACACATATTCAATATTTTGATAACATTAGTGCCACTGCAATGACAAACAGCGTGGATGCCGCTGTTATGAACGGAACTGGGAAGGTAGGTGTGGGAACGGCTGATACGTTATCATTCACCTGGGCCACGGGATCGGTGTCTGTGGACTCCTCAATAAGAGACTCCATAAAGGTCTGGTTGATGTGGTATGTAATCTCTGCTCCTTCAGGTGATTGTGTCTGGTTCGTATCTTTGGCGAACCTGCCCAAGAGTTCCCACTGGTAAATACTCACGTTATCAATACCGCTGGTTGAAATAATCTGTGTACCTTCAGGGAACTTAACTGATAGTTCACTATCAGGCTCACCCAACAACCAGAGGGTGCTGCCATTTATGAACAGCCCTTCTTCAAACCCATACTGAACTTGGTAGGTGTTTGTAAAATTGGTCATGGCCTCATCCGGCCCCAGTGCCCGGTCAGAAAGTGAAGCATCGATATCTAGTATCGCAATGCCATATGAAGAATTGTCAATTTTCACATCCATTTTTTGTTTAATAGATGTCCTGAACTTATTCCTCAAGTGTTTATCCATCTTCAATAATTCCCATGCACTGACAAAGTCATCCTTATTGCCTTGCTCTTCATCGATATTGTATTTGAACACGTAGGAATCCATGCCTGAAATATTTTCGGTATATTGCCATTGCATGCCATTATTATAGATTGTGATATGGTTGGTCCATTCATATTCTGCATGGACTAAAGTTATCATTGATATGCCTACTGTAATACACAGCAGTCCCACTATTATTCCACGCCTGTTCATGACTATAGTCCGTTCATGATTATCTGGTAATCACATTACAGCCATCCTCTTCCACGATGACAGTATGTTCTGCCTGGGAGACCAGTGCTCCTTTTTCCTCTTTCAGTACCGGGTAGGATGATATGTTCCCGTTCTTTTCCAGCTGAAGCAGTGCAAAATCCAGGTGCTTTGAATTGAGCCATCGTTTTGCAAAGGGTAACGTTTGGTAGCTTTCAATCTCTTTGAGCAAAGCCCTGGCCGCAGGTGCACGGATAGGTCTGGTGCCAACAATGTGATATATCTCTGTGCTAGCGCCTTCGTTCACGTGGCCCTGGCCGTTGGTGGCAAAAGGTTCAATGGCCACAACCTGTCCAACTTCAAGAGTAACACCTTTGTCAATAGGGATATTGGGAATGCTTGGCGGGACATGCTGTATATACTGGGCCAGGCCGTGTCCGGTCAGGTTGGCTACCGGCTTATACCCGAACCCGGTAATAGTATCACTGATGATTACTCCAAGCTCTGCCGTGTTGATACCGGCATGTATGGCCTTGATAGCGGCTTCAAGGGCGGCCTCGGCAGCCTCCACAAGTTCAGGGTTACCTGAAAGGTCAACGGTTTTGGCAGTATCCGCGATGTAACCGTCAATGTGCACACCAATGTCCAGTTTGACCATATCTTCTCCAAACACCTGAGTATCGTCCTTTTTAGGTGTGGCATGGGCTGCTTCCTCGTTACAGGAAATGTTTATGGGAAAGGCAGGCTCACCGCCCAGCTCACGTATCATGTCCTCGCTAAACCGGGCCACTTCAAACAGGCTTGCGCCCACCTTGACCTGTTTGGCTGTTTCTTCCCTGACCTTTGAGAGTATCTTACCCGCAGTTACGTATTTTTCAATTATTTCGTTGATTTCTTCCAGCATCTGGTTTTCATCCAATTTTTCATCCATATTTATCACCCAGATAATTATATCCGTAGATTCTTGTCAAATGTAGTTAAGTTCTTGCATCCACTGGCAGTGACCACTACCATGTCTTCCACCCTGACACCACCCACATCCCTGTAGTATAAACCGGGCTCGACCGTGACCACATTGCCCTTTTCCAACGCCACATCCTGCATCCCAAGCCCTGGCCGTTCATGTACATCAAGGCCCACACCATGGCCTGTGGAATGTATAAACCCTTCATCATCTCCCACATGGAACCCGGCATCGGTGATAGTATCGCAGACTGCCTGATGTACCTCGCTGCCATTTACCCCGGGTCCTATAAGGTCAAATGCAGCTTCCTGTGCCGCCATCACGGCCTGGTGCATCTCCATTATCTTAGGGTCCGGCTCACCCCTGACAACAGTCCGGCTCATATCGCTGTAATACCTATGGGTAGTATGCCTGGGGAACACGTCCATTACGATGGGCTGGTCAGCCATCAGCACACCCTGTCCCTGCCAGTGTGGGTCAGCACTGCGGGGTCCGCATGCAACAATGGTACCATCGGCTTCGCATGCATTATCCAATAGAGAGTGGTGTATAAGTGCCCTCACGTCTTCGGATGTCAATGTTTTTCCATTTGTCATAAGTTCGCCATTCACGATATCTGCCTTACTTATGACCCAGATTGCCCTGGCAACAGCCTGCTCACATGCACGCTGGGCAGTGGTTATGGCTTGTATCTCTGAAGTGGTCTTTTTTTCTCTTTGTATCATGATGGGGCTTTTAACACATGTTATCTTGAAACCGACTCGTTCGAGGCAGTCTGCATAAAATACAGGAAAATCCCTGGGCACTGCCACTTTGTGCAATCCTTCGCCCTTAAGGAGCCTTGCAATCACCCTGCAATATGCTTCCCCGCTGTCCTTGTGCGCTTTTGCTTCTTCCTTAAGTCCGTAATCCGAAGAAGACCTGACATCCGCTATTCTGGATTCCTTTTCTGCACGCCCTTTTTCCATGCTTGAGACCATTAGCATCTCATTGCCAGAATTGAGGTACGTGAAAGCATCGCCAGCTAAAAACCGGGTAGCGTAAAACATATCAGAATTATGGGTGCTACTGGTGTGCATCAGGTAGGCGTCGAGCCATTCTTGTTCCAGGAACTGTTCAATGTCCATAATTATCAACCTTTAGATTACCAATTATACCGAGTGCGGCCAGTATGCCCGTGGCTGCTTTATTGACGATATCCCTGGGACCGTCCACCCTCGTCCTCTGCTGTTCGTGGGCTGCGAACATGCCGACAGGGCCAGCTCCTACTATTATTATGTCATACGTTCCATTCAAGACAGTACCTCTTCAAGTTTGTCATACTTTACTGCTTTCTTTATTTCCCTGGCTATCCTGCGGCCCGTGGAAAAGTTTGGTCCTATAAGCTCAGAATAGGGTGAACCTGACATGTACAGGTTAGTACCTGCTACGATACGCGCCGATATCTCGAAGATACGGAACTCCAGTTCATCGGTGCATACGGTCTCAAGGCAGAACGGTCCTATCATACCACCGAACAGGTCAAGGGAACTCTCCACTACCTGTTCGCCCAGTTCAAATATCTTGGGCAGCAAAGATTCACGGGCGACAAGTGGTATGTTGCCTGTGACCACGAAGGTGGGATATACACCCGCATCCTCAAGTTCACGGGGCGAGCCTAGCCTGAAGATTTCGTCTGCATTTGATTCCACTCGCCTGTCCATGCTCATAAGTTCAAGGGTGCCCTTGCTCAGGGTGTAGCCTTCGGTGGGTAAGGGTGAGTAGAAGTAGTGCAGGTAATAGCGGGTGCCCACTATGAACTCCTGGATGGTGTAGGGCTGGGACTCGTCCAGATGCTGGTAAAATTCTGCCTTGTTCTTGGCCACGAAGAAGCCCCTCCCCCCTTTAGCGCCATGGTATTTTACCATGACCGGAGAATTGATATCCTTGGGGTCGTCTATCTTTTTCGGCATTGATATGCCGGCGCCTTCCAGCCACTGTCGTTCCTTGTCGCGGTCCGACTCCCATTCCAGTACATGGCGGTTGCCGAAGGTGGGCAGTTCCAGGTCCATGAAGTTTTCATGCCCCATATATTCCACGAATGAGCCATGGGGGATGAGGAGGGAGTTCTTTGCTGCCAGTTCCGGGGCTATATTAAGGATATCGGCATAGTTGTCCACGACAATGAACTCATCAGGTTTGGCCAGGGGAAATGCGTCATAAAATTTAGGGGGTTTGCCAATGCAGATGCCAATGGTCTTTAAGCCTTCCTTGCGCGCGCCGTCGAATATTTGAAGGCTGGTGTGGCTGGTAACGGTAGCTATTGTGAGATTGTCCCGGTCATATCCTGATAGGATTTTTGCAATGCTGGGACTCATTAATGAGTTGTTTGTTTGTGCCATTAAACATAATTGTTTAAGGAAGTATTTAAGTATGGGG
>QBUR01000096.1 GCA_013374385.1 Candidatus Methanocomedens sp.
TTTGGTGAAAAATTTAAGATAATTTTTCTATTTACATTGTTTACGCCGATTTTACATTCAAAGAAGGAAACTCTGAATTCATATTGTTTTTCGAGTATGAACATCCCGCCCCGCAGTCACCACTATACCCCATACAACGTACCAGGCCAGCATATACTCAATCTTTCAGGTTTTCTCCCCAACCCCACAAAAAATAATCCCAGACACTCCCCCGGTCCCAAACCAGAACTCAAAGATACCCTTTCTTATGCATCAGTTCAGCATTCAGCACACTGGCCCCTGCCGCGCCCCTGATAGTATTGTGCCCCATCACCATATACCGGATACCCTCACGTATCCTGCCCACAGACACACTCATACCGTTGCCCGCATTCCTGTCCAGCCGGGGTTGGGGCCGGTCAGGCTCATCCCTCACAATAATAGGATGTTCAGGCTCGGTGGGCAGGTCTGAAAGACCAGGGTCAAAGTTCAGGAATGCCTGGCGCACCTGCTTGGGTGTGGGGTCGTCCCGCATCCCGACCCATAGTGCCTCCAGGTGCCCGTCAATCACAGGCACACGGTGACAGCTTGCACTTACATTGAAATCGGCAGGAATTACCTCGCTGCCATCGAACTCACCCAGGAGTTTCAAGGGTTCGCTCTCCACCTTCTCCTCCTCGCCGCCGATATATGGCACCACATTCTCCAGAATGCTCATAGCAGGTATGCCGCTATATCCTGCACCTGATATGGCCTGCATTGACGCTATGGTCACATTCTCAAGTCCGAACTGCATAAGGGGTTTCAGGGTCAAAGTGAACATGATAGTAGTGCAGTTAGGGTTGGTCACGATACAGCCGTCCCAGCCGCGGTTGTCGCGCTGCACATCAATCAGGCCCAGGTGTTCCGGATTGACCTCAGGTATCATCAATGGTACGTCAGGTTCCTGGCGAAATGCACCTGCATTGCTGGCAACCACACAGCCCGCCCTGACAAAATCCTCTTCCACTGTCTTTGCATAGTCTGAAGGTAAAGCAGAAAACACAAGGTCTGCATCAACCGCACCCACATCAACAGGCACCACTTCAACATCAGCCACTGCCTCAGGTATCTGTGACTCAAGCCGCCAGTTGGCAGCATCCCGATATTTCTTACCGGCTGAACGCCCGGACGCTGCCAGTGCAGTAATCTCGAACCAGGGGTGGTCTGCTAATGCTTCAACAAACCTCTGTCCTACCGCGCCAGTAGCACCAAGGATACCTACTTTAATAGTTTCAGCCATGACAAAACCAAAAAATAAAAAAAAATAATATTTTATCTTTACCTATTACAAGGAGATTGCACTGGTAGGACAGGCATCGACGCATAACCCGCATTCTGTGCATTCATCACTTATTACAGCGATGTTGTCATCATTCATGGTGATGGCTTCCTGGGGACATTCATCCACGCAGGTACCGCATCCAACACACTCGTCTGCATCTACTTTCGCCACCATGTTTTTTTTATCTCCCTGTAATATGTAAGCCGATTTAAATAGTCAAATTAGCGTACTTATTCCACCGAAATTGCTTCGGTTGGACAGGCATCCACACACATTCCGCAGTCCGTACATTCATCGGCATTAACCACTGCGATGTCGTCACTATTCATTGAAATTGCTTCAGTTGGGCATTCATCTACGCAGGTTCCGCATCCAGTGCATTCACTTACATTTACTTTTGCTACCATATAATTTCTCTCCTTTCACATCCGGTCTATATATTCCGGTTTGAAATTACCAAATGAAGAGGTAAAATAAATACCTTACGATTGATGACCATCACCCCACTCAGAAAGGCTATTTAACTGTACTGCACATAAGTGAAGTGAATGAACCAAAACCGCACACTAAAGGGCACACTCGACGGCCAGAGCGTGAAACTTGATGCCAGTACCAGAGAAACCCTTTATGACACCAGTTTCTACGGGCGGCCAATGGACAATTATCTGGAATTGACACTCATCGAGGCCGCATACCTTACCTATAAAAACCGGGTTACTGTCACCCATGAGAACGAAGACCTTGACTTCGAGGGCCTTATGTGCGAATCAAGTCGCAGGGAAGGCAACTTCGAAGTGAAATACATCGTCTACAAAGACCTGCGCGAGAGAGGTTACTTCATAAAACCCGGCGTCACTGATTTTAGGGTATATCCCCGAGGCGGCAAACCAGGCAAGACCCCATCCAAATATTTCATCCATGTACTCTCCGAGCGCCAGCCCGTGCCGTTAATAAATCTGGTGCACCACGTAAAAACCGCCGCCAACGTACGTAAAGAACTGGTGATGGCAGTGGTAGACGAAGAAAGCGATATCACCTACTACGGGGTCAGTCTGCGCAGTATGAAAGGAGATATGGGAACAGCCCACTCTGATGCCGCCATCAGGGCCACCCTGCTGGAAGACAGGGTAATGGTCTGGGACAGTCATTCCTCGGATTTGCTGCACAAACAACATCTCTTTGGTAAACCCCTGGACGAAACAAGACTCCAGCTTTCACTGATAGAAGCAGCATACCTTCAGGAAAAGAACATTATTGAAATTAAGGACAGCCTGGGAGAGCACGTCCTGACCCCTGCTGAATTTTCAGATACGTCCACAACCGTGGAAGCCGATTTCCCAATAAAATTGGCAGTGTACCGAAACCTGCGGGATGCGGAAATGGTGGTCAAAACCGGATATAAGTTCGGAAACCACTTCCGGGTTTACAAGAAAGTGGAAGCCGGTGTGGGAATGAAACATTCGGAATTCCTGGTCCATGCCGTGGACAGCAACCATGTGTTCAACCTGCCCCAATTGTCCCGGGCCGTTAGATTGGCAAACAGTGTGAGAAAACAGATGGTTTTTGCCTGGCAATCGGGCGATGACATATTATATCTGGAACTTGGCAGGATGAAGATGTAGGAACTTCCCCTGCTACTCTACCAAACATTGCTAATTTACCAAAAACTGCTACTCATCTACTAAAACAATCCTGCTAAACACTGCCACCCTGCTACCATTATTGCCTTTGTCCCACCTTATTTTTAAACATCTCGACCAGCCCGAAACAGCCTGTCAGCATCATATCCCCATGCGGAGCTGCAAAATCCACATCCAGACTTGAACCTGCCATGATATTCCGGTTCGGCCCGGTAACTATCACAGACATGATATTCCCAAAACCCACCGCTTCCTGGATATGACAACCGTGCCCTCCGTCATTGAAGACCTCATCAAAATCCAGTTCACCATCACATAACCGCCTGATAAGGTCATCCAGTCTTGGTGCATCCACTGACCTGGTATGATGCTCGAACAAAGCCAGCATCCTGTTCCCGTCCACCACAGCAGCCAGGGTATGCCCGTTGCCGATGTTCACCACAGCCACCGGGCCGTCAGGGCTGCCATCCAGCGCCCCGCAAATGGCGGCAGGTCCCGTATCCATGAGCAGTACATTGTTCCCGTGCTGTTTCAAAGTCCCCATCACAGCCTGCATCCTGGAAAGGTGTAGTGGCACCCGGTTCAAATGTGCGAACCGCTCCAGTTCACCCCCCTGTTCTAGCAATTCCCTGAAATACCGGAACCTGAACACCCGGTTGCTCATATCAGGAGCTTCGCCGTGGTCCTGGACAGCCACTGCAAAGTCCCTGGGCAATTGACTCTCGAATAGTTCCAGTGCAGTGCCAAGGGCACTGGTATCCACATCACACATATCAATACGCTCTACTCCCTCCAGTACTGTATCCTCCTCACCCACCAGCATTACACCCATTTGCACCACTTTCTCGAGGTTATCGTGCAGGGTCAGTGCCGCCGGCTCCTCTACAAAGACTTTCAACCCTGCCCTGATATGTTCACGCACAGCTTTACCTGAGGGACCGCCCCCCATGGTAGTACCTGTAAGGAAGACGTCTCGCCCTGCATCTGTGGCACGGCTGATACGCCGGGCAATTATCTGTGTCTGGGATGGCAGTACCATCTTGATATTGTTCTCTATGTGCTGTGCATCGTCGTACAGCAGTATGTCCTGCGTACCCATTCCCACGTCAATAGCCATTATCTGCATAGAATAGATTAATTCATATAATCCATAGCACATAAACTTCTTCATGCCCAGGGACGATACGCCTACGCTGCATAAACAGAATGCTCCTAAAATAGTGAAATTCGCAATCATCACCGTGAGCACATCCAGGTATGAAACCTACGGCAGTGTACCCACCCCCCAGCAAGCTGATGACATATCGGGGACGGTCATGATGGACCTCATTTCGGGTTCAGGCCTTGAGGTTGTGTCATATTCTATGCTGCCTGACAATGAAACCTTGATTGCCGGGAAGGTTCGGGAACTTGTGGGCTTAGACATAAATGCTATCGTCATCAGTGGTGGCACCGGCCTTGCACCTGAAGATGTGACACTGGAAGCGGTGGAACCACTTTTTGACAAAACTATTCCCGGGTTTGGTGAATTGTTCAGGATGAAAAGCCTGGAAGAAGTGGGTACAGCTGCCATACTTTCCAGGGCTTCTGCGGGAATTGTGGGTAGATGCGCAGTATTCTGTCTGCCTGGCTCACCTGCAGCGGTCGAGCTTGCCTTGAAGGAGTTGATCATTCCGGAAGCACCCCATATTATCAAGCACATATGATAGATTGACAGGGTATATGGGTGTATAGTAAATGCGATTCGACAGAACTTAAACGAAAACTATATCTAACAATGTAAACTACAAAAATATAATCTAATAAATATAAAGTAAACATCTGTGTACGTTTGTGGAGTGTATTTAGCTTCCAAATCGGTGATTTACAATTATATGTTTGAAATGGAGGATGTGTATGCAGGGAAATCAAAACTTTGATAATGATGTTGTTGTAGGAAAACGGTATAGACTGAGGGATATGATAGCTCACCAGTCACATATGATAACTTGTGTTCTGCTTTTAATTACAGGACTGTACATGGCTATACAGTTCAATACTTGTAGCTTACATGCATGGGAATTGATGTCATATCAAACCCTCCGTCTAATTCATGTGATTGCAGGTATCCTGTTCTTGGTGATCAACTGGACATTTATACCGTTCAATCTGATAACCAGCGGTCACCTGTTGAATGACTTATTCGGCCTGAAAGATTTTGCCAGGCTTTATCAAGCCATTGTTGGCGTATTT
>QBUR01000095.1 GCA_013374385.1 Candidatus Methanocomedens sp.
TGTCCATGCGTTAAATGTTGCAAAAATAAGCGTAATACAATAAATCAATTACAATTTGTTTTCAATTTTGAGTAAGAGAACTTCACCCCATCACTTCCCGCCTCAACAGCACATATGCCAGCCCCAGCCCGGCCACGCCATAACCCAACAGCGGCATAAGGTAGCCCAGCAGCACATCAGACCCCTGCTGGTATATCAGCACAGAATCCAGCGCCCTGATACCCATGGTGATGGGCAGGGCATTACCCAGCCATGCCATCAACGGCGGCATGGTCTCGAATGGGAAGAACATACCGCACAAGAACAGCATAGGTATGCTAAGCACCAGGGACAGCAGCATTGCCGTGTTCTCGGAATCGGCAAGCGTGGCCAGTGCCATGCCAATACCGATGAAGGATGCCGAATACACCAGTATCACCAGGAACAGCGCTCCCCACTGGGATACCGGGATGAGGACCCCGTAGAGCAGGAATGCCACAATGACCATGATGATTCCCTGCAACAGGGCAATGAGTATCAGCGCAAAGGTCTTGGCAAACAGGAACTCCTCCAGGCTCAGGGGCGTGAGCAGTGTGCGTACCAGGGTTTTCTGGGACCTCTCCTGTATGATGGTAATGGATGCCAGCATGAACGATATGAACATTAGCACAATGGATATGATGCCCGGCATCAGGAACTCAAGCTGGGACTTATCCTTGAATACCTGTTCCATTTCCATTGTTACAGGAGCGGCAATAGCGGTAGGCGATTTCGTGGTCACCTCATTGATGACACCTTTGGTTTTCTCTATCTCTAATGCAAGTGAAGCCGTGCTGTTGGCCATACCAGAGGAAAGCTGCTCCAGCTTCAGTGAAGTGTTTGCCGATTGTTCCTTCACATCCGCCAGGGTAATCACTACATTCTCTATATCAGCGATATTCTCACTGATGTTGGATATCTCTAAAGTGTAGTTGTCAATGGATTTTTGCATTTCCTGCAGGCGGACGTCTGTCATTTCCAGTTTTTCGTGCAGTTGTGCACTGGTCTGGGCCAGATTATCCAGGTTATCGTAGAGTGAAATCAACGGAGCTGTGCGCTCCTGCAGCAAGTCCCTGGTATCCTGAACTTGCTGAATAGTTGCGCTAAGAGTTGTGCACTGTGGCCGTGAGGGGTCGATTGTACAAGTGAGGTCATAGGTCTGCTGTAAACTGGTCTGAAGGTCCAGCAGTGCAGCATCAGCGGCATCGATATCATTCACCACCACTTCCAGTTCATCCCTTAACAGGACTGCATCATTATGGATGGAATCAATATTCTCATCCAGCTGTTTAATCTCCTGCCGTGTAACATTAATATCTGCAGCAGTCCGGTTCAGGTCCACCTTCATCTGCTCAAGCGTGCGTTTCATTTCATCAACCGAAGCATTCAGGCGGGTTGCATTGAGTTCATCCAGTGCAGATATCACGTCTGCAGTACTGCTGTTCAGGGAACTGATGCTACTGTTAATTTTAGCAATCCCATCCTGAAGTGGGTCCAGTTTTGCCTCCATCTGGTCCAGTTCTTCCCATAACCGGCTAAGAAAGCCGAGGGTGAGTTCGTAGGACATCTTTTCTATAGTAGTTATGAATACCGTGGATATGATTGGCGCAATCTGGACCCTGGAATTGTCAATGTATAATTTCATGGCCTGGGTCTCATCTACTGGTATGAAGATACCTGCACTGTATCTCCCGCTCCGTACCCCTTCTTCGATAACAGCAGGGTCGGTTGTATTTTCCTCAGTGATAAGGAACATCTGGCTGCTGTTCAATTCCTGGATTATTTCCCTGCCCATTTGTGACCCGCCGCCCACACCCAACCTGACATCCTTCAGGCCCTGGTCAGCACCGCCTGAAAAAACCGAGCCTATCAATATTGTGATAAGTATAGGTGCCAGAAAGATCAGCAAGACTGTTCTGGTGTGACGTGTATAGATCGTCAGATCTTTTTTAATAACAGAAGCAATGGTCAATGCCACTCCTCCTGTGCAAAATGAATAAACACATTCTCCAGGCTGGGCCGGTTGGATTCAATGTTAATAATGTGCTCGTTCCCGGATTCAAATATGTCAATGATCTGCTCCATTGGCTGCTCGTTATTGAGAGTTATTTGTAATCCTTTTTCGGAATCAACACAGGACGCCACACTCTTAAGCGCACCCAACCGCTCTGTTAGGTCGTGGTAGTTTCCTGGGGTACTTGTAATCAGGATGACCTTCTCCCCCACTGTGTTCTTCAACTCTTCCGGCGTCCCTTCCACAACGATATTGCCCCTGTGCATTATCAGTATCCGGTCGCTAAGCAGGTCGGCTTCGTCCATGTAATGAGTGGTGATAAGTATCGTGGTGCCCTCACTGTTCACTTCCCTGATGGTATCCCACAGTGCCTTCCTGGATACGGGGTCCAGTCCCACACTGGGTTCGTCCAGTATGAGTACTTCTGGTTTGTGTATCAGTGCACAGGCGATATTGAGCCTGGTTTTCATGCCTCCGGACAGGGTGCTGGCACGGCTGCCTTTCTTCTCGGTTAGTTGCAGCATCTCCAATATACGATGGCTCCTCTTTTTTATGTCAATGACAGCAACGCCGTACAATGAACCGAAATACCTGAGGTTCTCTGCCACAGTGAGTTCGTCATAGAAACTGTTCTCCTGGGGTACCACGCCAATAATGGATAGCACGTCTTTTTTGTCAGATACAACATCAAGACCTGAAATATAGACAGAACCTGACGAGGGGCGATTCTGGCATGACAGTATATTTATCAGGGTTGACTTACCAGCCCCGTTAGGTCCAAGCAGTCCAAATATGGTTCCCTTTTCAATATCCAGGGAAATGTCATTCAATGCCTTGAAATCCCCGAAGGTTTTAGATACGGACTGTATCTCGATTATTGGCTCCATTGTTCTCCCGCAGTTCGTCAATTTAACAATGTTTGGGCACTGTTCCAAAAATCAGTTATTTTGTTGACACCGACTTTAGGTAAAATCTGTGTTAATCAGTGTCTGAAAATAAAAGACACGGATTTCACTGATTTACACAGATTTGTTGTCGTATCTGCATCTGAACTATTCGCTGTATAACTGGACTTTGGTATTGTGTCGGGTGTTTGCCATTGGGGTGCCGTTTTTGGCTGCTATCCAGATGCTTGTGGCAGTGTATCGTGGTTTTGATTCTGTGAAGGAGCGTGTTTATTTTAATGATATGATGCAGTATTCTGTTTTGTACCCAATAATTGATATTGTACGCAAAGTAATTAAAGTCTAAACTACATAATATGCGATTAGTGAACTAATATGCCAGTGACTTTACAGCGGTTAATAAAATCCATGGAAAGTATTGATGTGAAGACTGAAAGTAAATTTGCAGACCGGTGGCTTGGCGTTTTTAAAGGTGTGATTCCCGAAGAAATGACAAGTACAGAGTATGTTGGAACGCTCAGAGAAAGTTGCTATGGCAAAGTCTAATGTTTTTTTGGATACTGATGTTATCTTGAATTGGTTGACAAAAGAAGTTGACCAGAACACAGGATTTAAGTTGTGGAAATGTCCGTATGAAATAATGAAATTTGTCGAGAATGAAGAGATTAAAGCATATACGTCGATTACCAATCTTTTTGAGATCAGGTTCGTTTTGAGACGAAAAAAGAAGTGTCCTGAAATTAAGATCAAAAATTTTGTCAGTAATTTGTACGACAATATTAATATCGAAATTCCAGACTATGTTGATTTGCTAACGGCAAATAAACTTCAGGATAATTATGCTTTTGATCCCTTTGATTCAATAGCTCTTGGCATAGTTCAATCAATGCCTGAAGAAAGCATTTTGGTTAGCAGAGATGTTGCATTTCGAGAATTGTCAACTAAATGTGGAATCAAGGCTGAAACACCTGAAAAGTACATGGAAACACATTTTCCAAAAGTCTTTGAGCATATTAAGATTGAATTATATTGAATAGTTATAAAAAATTATAGCCGTCTAACTCTCCTTCATCACTGGATATATATTTATTCCCCCCATTCCATCTACATCACAATGACCGACATTGTACACGATTCCCTTAAAAAGATGGCCGTGGGCACATCCATCATCCTCGCAGGCACCATTGTGAGCATGCTGTTCGAGTTCCTTTCCCGCATCCTGATCATCCGCTCTACATCCACGGCCGAATATGGAATCTTCTCTCTCGCCCTTGTAATCCTGAACATCGCGGTCATTATAGCCACCCTCGGCCTCCAGGACGGCGCCACCCGCCAGATTGCATACTATCGCGCCCGCAATGACCTGAGCCGTGTATACAGCACGGTGGTCTCATCCCTTGAGCTTACAGCGGTGGCGGGTATTGTGTGTGGTATTGTGATGTATGCGACAGCGAGTTTTTTGGCTGATGTGTTCAATATGCCCCAGCTTGTGGGTGTGATTCGGGTGTTTGCTATCGGGGTGCCGTTTTTGGCTGCTATACGGGTGCTTGTGGCAGTGTACAGGGGTTTTGATTCTGTTAAGGAGCGGGTTTATTTTAATGATTTAATGCAATTCACACTCAGGATTGTGATGCTCGCTGTGGTTGTATATCTTGGACTGTCGTTGGATTGGGTGGTTTTTGCATATATTGTGCCAATCGTGCTGACGGGGCTTCTGTTTATAGGACATACAGTGCGCAGGTTTCCGGCAATTAAGACTTCATTTGTGCCTGTGAGATGGGAGCTTCTTGTACTGTCTGTGCCGTTATTGGCAAACGGCATTTTCAGTCAATTGATGTTATGGGTAGATACTTTAATTTTAGGTTATTACACAACATCTGATCTTGTAGGTCTTTATAACGGTGCTGTACCAATTGCAAGACTAATTTCTACAGGTTTGGTGTCAACTGCTTTTATTTATATGCCAATTGCATCTAAATTATATTCTAATAATCATATTTATGAAATGAAACAAAGTTATGCAACATTAACCAAATGGATATTCATAATAACGTTGCCTGCTTTATTGTTGGTATTTTTATTTCCAGGTGCGATTCTTTCATCATTATTTGGCGAGGAATATGCGGCAGCTGATTCAGTACTCAGGATTTTAGTATTTGCACCTTTAATTAATACATTCCTTGGGCCAAATGGAGCAACACTTATATCGATT
>QBUR01000094.1 GCA_013374385.1 Candidatus Methanocomedens sp.
TATAGCTTTTGCAGATTATAATTCCAGATTCAGTCCGGGAAAAAGATCGAGTCTTGTCAAAGAATTCGTCAATAACGACTTCGGACCCGTATCAGTATTTTCATGTAAGGATCCACTTGAGAAGAATCTCGACCAGGCAACGCCGGAATATCTATCCAGTGTTCATTCAGCTATTGAGCATATAAAAACATCTACAGGGTTTGCTCCTCATATTGTGGGATTATGTCAGATGGGATATTTCAATGCATGGAACCTAGCTGATAACCCTGATGATGCCAATACTTTTGTACTCGCAGGCGCTCCATTTGATCCGCGTCAGGGAGACAACGCCATACAGGAAATTGCCGACAATGTATCTATGCAGGATATCGAAGATTATCTTAAACTGAGCGGGAATAGCATGTCGCCCCAGAGGATGGCTATGAGCTGGCGGTTGATGGGGGATCCCTATTATTATATTGGTGCTTATAACACAGCCAATATTGCAAGCAGACATGTAAATCTGTTCCAGCAGATGTTGGATGACAATTTCAGTACTGAGCGGGATTATGTATTCAAGAGCTGGATGGACAAGGATGTGGTTTCAGCTATTCCCGGTGGATTGTATAAAGATCTCTTTTCGTTTTTCAAATTTGGAACAAAAGCCGAGTGCATTGCTGATAAGGATTTTTCAAGGATCACCTGTCCCACGGCTGTCCTTTCTGGCGGCAAGGACGATATCAGTCCTGTCGAGACCTGTGTTGCAATATTCGATTACATAAGTAGTGTAATCAAAACCCATTTCCACAACCCTCTTGTAGGGCATGCAGGGATATACAACTCTGAAAAAGCCATTACCGAAAATCATGATAAAAATAATTGGCAGGCCATCATGCACTGGATGAATGAAAATAGCAGGTACCACAAATAAACCAGTGACACAGGAGGCTGTCCGGGAATAGGTATTTTTTCTAAAATAACGTGGAGTTGGGGGGGTCTCGGACAGCCTCCTGGTTACGCTCCTCCCATTTCCATTGGAATATCACCAAGCCCATGATCAATATCGGTTATTATGCCAGCAACAGTTTTGGTGTTGCCATCTTTTTCCAGAGTCAGGGTATAGGTTCTGTCATCTTCCAGTTCCTTAAACCAGAAATCTCCAAAATTATTCGTTGCAGCCGTGAAAGTTGCTCCGGACTCGTCATCCTTCATGGTGCAGGTTGCGCCAATAATAACCTCTTTTTCAGCTGGATCGTAAAGCGTACCGGCAACGAACTTTTTGGGCAGGGATTTATAATAAACCCGCGACTTTGTGCCAGCCTCAGGATTAATTATTTCCGCTTCACTGATAAATTCTTTAAAGTCATCTTCTTCACCAAAACGAAGAGCCTCTGTCGGGCACTGGTCAACACAGCGCGGTACCGTCCATTCGGGATCATTATCAAGGAGATGAGTGCAACCGGTACATTTCTGGGCAATATTCAACTGTTCATTAAAGAATATTGAATTGTGCGGGCAGGTGTCAGCACAAATTTTGCATCCTGTACATTTTACAGGATCAATGATCACTATGCCGTCATCCCGTTTATAGATCGCATCAACCTTGCATTCATCAATGCAGGGCGCATCATCACAATGATTGCACATGATGGGAGTATAGGTAACTTTGACGTGGGGTACATGGCCACGTATAACCTCGGTTATTCCAATCCAGAACTGCCCCGTATCAGGCTGTGGTTTGGCGTAAGGAGTCCAGTCATTGGCAACATGTTCATCTTTGCATGCAATCTGGCAGCAATAGCAGCCGTTACAAAGAGCTAGGTCTACGGTAAATACTTTCATTATTTATCACCTCCATCAACAATCCAGGCATCGAAACGAAGGCCTGCTGCCGCATCATATTTTCTTGCAAACGCATCGGGAAAATCTCTTCTCCATCCATCCATCTCTTTGCCACTCACTCTTTGAACCTCAACGAGATACCCACCGGCGATCTGACCGACGCAATTATCAGAGGTGACTGCTCCTGGGGTGATGGTGTTGATTGCACCGCCACGCTCGATTTCACCGGTTTTGATGGGATCGTGTCTGGCGCCGTGGTCAACATATGCCACTCCCGGTCGAACTCGTTCCGTCAGGTATGCACCAGCGAGAACAATACCACGTTCATTAAAAACCTTGACAATATCTCCGGATTTTATACCACGTTTTTCGGCCTCGGAGGGATGCATCCAGCATGGCTCGTATTTATAGCCATCGGGGCCTGTAACCTTCATTGTCGGGGTTTCACGGGTCCAGGTAATATCATCGCACTGTGCGTGCACGCGCCAGCGCCCGTGGTTGGACATAATCAGCAGCGGAAACATCTTGGCCCGATGACTGGAGAGACGCTCATCATGGTTGTGGCTTTTCTCTATCCATTTAGGTATAGGACCACGTTCCTTGTCATGAGGATACGCCTTAGCCAGTGCTTCTGAATAAAACTCCAGTTTACCTGTAGGGGTGTTGAGGGGCTTTCCTTCAGGATCATTGTAAAATTCGCGAAATCCTGGAGGGTCATCTTCCCAGTCAGGAGCAGTTGGGTAAATCCAGTAGCTCTTCTCCTGCAGCTGTTCCCAGGATACGAGCTTTTCTCCACCCATATAACCCCATATCAGTTTCTGCAGATCTTCGGTTGTCTTACCCTCAGTCATCTGTTGTTCAATACCTTCAAACCTCTTGGCAACTTCCAGAACGCATTCAGCATCACTTTTTGACTCACCAATGGGCTCAATCGCTTTTTCAGTGATCATGATATTGGGCTGCATAGTGCCTTGACGAATGTTGGTTACGATATCATCTACCTCCATATGGGTATTGGCAGGAAGGATGATATCAGCGTAGAGGCAATCGTTTTCCAGCCAGGGATGTTGGGCAACGATGCATTCTACCTGTGAACTCTGCATGGCCAGTTGAGTTTCGTGGCCGTAATTCCAGCAGGTGATTCTACATGGGCTGTCAGTCCATATCATATGGATTTTTGAACCCTTTTCTTCCTTGGGAATCGGGAAGGTGTACTCGACAAATTGATCATGGACCAGGGCATTTTGGGCTCCGGTTCCTCTGAATGTGATTGGCTCGTCGGAGAGAATCGCATTTTGAATAAGCGTTTTAGGGATAACCTGTTGCTGCCAGGCACTTACTGCACTGAGGACTGGTAGGGCGATACGTTCCTCAATCTCAGGATTCCAGAAGAAAGTTCCACCTAGACCTTCTGCGCGGGGCAGGCCAAAATAGGTGAACTGGTGCTGGTGAACACCAGGGCCACCAAGACCCTGCATGCCAAGCAGAATGCACTCCAGTCGAGCAGGTTCATGGGAGAATGGTCCTCGAATAAAACCGCCACCAAAGTAATGGGCGATAGAAGTCGTCTTGTCTGCAAATTCCCTGGCCAGTGCTTTGATTGTCCATACCGGCACACCACATTTTCCAGCTGCCCATTCCGGGCTTTTAGGTATATCATCTTCTTTGCCCAGCACATAGTCGGCAACTTTATCCATACCAACCGTATGGGTTTTAACATATTCCTTGTCGTAGGTACCTTCGGTGAGCCACATGTATATGATGGCAAGCTGAAGCGCTGCATCAGTATTGGGTAGCACAGGTATCCACTTGTCGGCATGAATGGCCGCGCCATAGTTACAGTCAGGACAGATATAAACCTGGTCAATACCGACCTCGGTGAAAAAGTAACAGAGCCGGCTTGCAAACTGACCTACAAAACCCCAGGGGGTAGTCTCCGGATCACAACCCCAGAAGAGCACCATGTCGGAATTTTCAATGGTGTCTTTTACAATATTGGCGGCAGGGTACATTATACCTTGAGCACCCTGTCCCCACACATGTTTAGCTCCCCAGTACCAGCCCTCCCAGCTATCAGGATTTCTGACCTGCAGGGTGAATCCTCCTAGATATTCCAGCAGCACTCCTGGATGACCGTGGGGAGTATTGATCGTTTTGCACTCGCCATGTCCATCTCCCTGCATCAGGATGGCATTGTAACCATATTCTTTGTGTACACGTCGTATTTCACCGGCTATAAGGTCGGCAGCTTCATCCCAGGAAACCCTGACGTATTTTGACTTTCCACGGTTTTGCGTGTTGCGTTCACCGTTTGGATCCCAGTCAACCCTTTTCATTGGGAACTGGATTCGGTTTGGGGAATAGACACGCTTCTTATAGGCTAAAGAGAAGGGGCCCGGTAGAGACTTCCATGTGGGTTCAATGGTTTTGCCATTTCGCTCCATCTTCCACTGTCGAATGTCTTCTTTTTTGTATTTCCATCCATATTGCATTGGACGGATACGGACAATTTTTCCGTCTTTGACATCTACCATTCCTTCGGCACCACCACCGAAGTAACCGCCGAGGCCAAGGGCTCTCAAGACTGTCTTGTCTTTAGTTTTGATAGGTTTCATCGATATGTATCTCCTCTTGGTACTGGTTGTGGGGACCTGTTTTCAGAACGTCCTATTAAATGAGAAGCAATTGATGTATGGGAAATTACATGCAATGATGGTAATTACACACCACACCCTTTGCAACTGGGTAGCATAAACCGTAACTCATATTACATGAAATCTTTTTTTTTTCAATATTTATTCTGCATCATTCTCCTGGCTCTGATTCGCTGGCCGGTGGGACATGGGTTTTCACAAGTGGTGCAGACCCCCGAGCATGGTGTCCCACCTCGGGTGCCGCAGCCATAACCACAGGTTCCGCAACCCAGGGGAGGGTGGATCCCCTTGCCGCTTAACCGGAAACTGAAACCGTCGCTGTCAATTCTAATGGGGCCGAATTTCTTCAGTAAAAGGCGATCGATAATATAGGTGACCCCGGCAACTTCAAATATCTGATCGGACGGTAAGGTGTCTTCGAGAACAATACCGAAGGAACGCATACCACAGCCGCCCATTTTAAGAAAAATTCGCACTGTGCTTTTTTTTTCACCTTGCAAGTGTTCAACCATTGCTCTGGTTGCTTTAGGTGTGACTGTAATCAATGATAACCTCGTATATTCAATGGCTGGTGCTCATCTGTATACAGTATTGCATGTAATGTGGTTGTCAATATACATGTCCTGTCAACAGGTCGGAAAATATATGAAAGTAATAGAGCAGGTG